>JAFWYQ010000095.1 GCA_017517605.1 Bacteroidaceae bacterium | reverse complement strand
TGGACACATAGAGCGAAACGACATGCTCCGGCACCTTGATGGTAAAGCAACCGTCAGCCTTGGTCATTGTTGTGTAGCGATTATTGCCAAGCGCCTCCACACGTACGCCAGGTATGGGTTCTTTCGTTACCGCATCAATAACCGTACCACTAATCTCTTCTAACTCTTCTTGAAGCGTATTCTCTGTTTCCGCTTCTTCTGCTTGGGCATATACCACTGTTGTTCCCATAGAGAACACAAAAAGGGTCATGAATACCGCCAAGCGAGCTTGCATGTATTTTCTGTATGTTTTCATTGTCTTAACTTTTTTGCGTTTATAGGAACATTATTCACCAACGGGCTCATCTGTTGGAACATCCGGAGTATCTTCAGGAGCCTCAATAGGTTCAAAAATCACTTGGTCAATACGAAAATCGTTGTCATACTTCCAGTTTGCAACAGTCTTCGCGCCAAAGCAATCCTTCTTGTTACGATTACCAGTGCCAGGATTAAGAAAAGATGAGATTTCAAGTCTCAGACCAGGATTATCACCGCTCAAGTCTTTATAACCATATTCACAGAAGGGGATATGTATAGCCTCAGCCAATACTATAGTGTCCACTTTCTCAGTATTATTTGTCCAGAAATAGGCAGTTCTCTCTTTCTCGTAATTAGGTCCTTCTAACTCCTTAATGATTCCAGCTCCCCTATATAAACGAGCCTGGAACTTATTGGGCTTGACGAAGAGTGTATCCAAAGGATCTACAATCTGGGGAGGCAGCATCACGATTTTAATCCGATACCATGCAGATAAAACATTATTTACATAGAAGTTAAACACAGGATTGGTCGTACCTGTATGAGCCTTGTAGATACCGATAGCATGATTTGAAATGGAATCGTACAAAAGGCTATCTCTGTGAATATACTCAATCGTTTTTTCCGCCGTTTTAAAACCAAGACGAGTTTCATCAGCATCAGACAAACTTTCCCCCTCAACACGCAAAGTATCGTGCCAACATGTAAAAGGATTATAGTTCACCTGATCTACAATCTTTAAAAAACCATTACTCAAAGGAATCTCTTTAATCTGACCATTTATCGAGGCATCACTCAACGCACGTGCTTCATCGCCTTCAAATATTTGGAATCTTGTAGAACGCAATGTATCGCTCAAATCATCGTAATACTTCTCGTTCACTGTATTGCTGAACACCAGATTACGACACATCAATTCCTTTGCAACAGAGTCAGCTACTTCCTCCACAGTAAGAACACCCTTACCTGGCAATATCTTCATATCCTCAGGATAAGCAAAATACCGTTTTGTCAACTCATACATTTCGTCCCAAGCCTTATCGGTCAATGCATACATGGTATATGAGCTATCTTCACGATCCAACCAACCGATTTCACGGAACCAGCGACAATCCTCAGTAAATATAGAGTCAAGCCAAGTCACCTGACCATCGACTACCGGTCCCTGTACACTTCGGTTTTCGTCAAACTCTCTCTTGAAATCTTTTTTCAAGAATGCCCACAATTTACTAATTGATGGTTCTTTAGCTAGTTGTTCCCAGATATTGGCCGAGAAAGCCACATATCCCTGCACTTTATGCAACATACCATTTTTGGCAACAATGTTGGATGCAGCCAAATCCTTACCAGCAAATGTATATGCACCTTTCAAAGGACCTTCGAAATCATATTTCTTTAGGTTTATCATCTCAACCATTTCGTAATTCTTCTTATCCTCCTTGTCGCGTATACCACCAGCAGAATGAACGAAGTGAGCTATATGGTTTTCTACTACTTCTTTCTTATAGGTTGCCAATTCTTCTTTACTAGCGCCCTCAAGAAGAGACATATCAATAAATCCTGAGCCATTGGCCGGTGCCCATACTGTATAACTACGGTTCTTAGTCAACAGGGTATCATAACCAGTAGCCTGCAAGAGAGCTGCAAACTCTGTCAACTCTTCATCACTGTTAATCAGTTCCCAAAGGTTTTCATTAGCATTTCCCGACTGCCCTGCGATGGGTTTATTGGCCTGAAAATGTTCGTCCCAAGCATCCGTACATGCCGAAAGCCCCCCCACTACAGCACAGCAAGCCAAGATTCTATTTATATATTTTCTATTCATATCTATTATATATTAATTATAATGAGACTTTATTTACGTCTGTCCTCTACCGAGATACTTTCATCACGCAAGTAAGACATGGGAACTATCTCGAAATAGTCGTGCATAAATTGAGCACTACCATCATCTTCGTCATTCACATTCTTGAAACGCAACCAATGCGAACCTGCAGTAAGATACTTAGTAGCAATCACTGAGCGCAAGCACAGGTTGTTATGACGAGCTAACCCCGTCTCGTTGTCATAGAATGTAGACGGACCTTTCAAGTATCCACGGTTCTTCATATCTTTATCGTTGGCAGCAATGAGATCCGGATCATTTTCGAGACCACCCTCAGAAGCCGGTTTCTTATCTGATTTCCAGTTTACCAACGGAGAAGCACCCGTCAGACGAAGGTCGATGGGCAATCCTGTTACCTCATCATCCAAATATACCTGTACGACGTGGCGGTAAGTACTTGCCGAGTACCCCATACGTATCTCATACGTTCCTGCGGGTAGAGGCGGCAAACGGTAAGCAAAGTCAAACAAGCCAAGAGCCATCATCTCATCACCTTGATAATTGTGATAAGTATCATGAGGAGACAGATAGTAAAGACGAGTAGCATCGGCATACATCTCTATACGGCTGCAATAGCCATTAGGAATATAGGTCTCACCGTCAAATCCGCCAAGAGGCTTTGTAATCTTCCAACGGATATTATTATTGGTCAATTCAGAGAAAAGAGAAGAAGCATCGAAACGCATGATACAATTGAGAACCTTACCGCTCATAATGTCTTCATCGTATACAAGTACCTTATCAATGACATTCACCGCACCGTTACGAGCCTCAGGATTATAGGTACTATAAAGTCCGTTTTTGTCCAGTTTCTTGAATTCATTGGGTTCATACACCTTAATGTTCTGCCCCTCACCATTAGGAGCATAGTTCAAGAAGATTTTACCAAAGTCTGTACCACTCTCCGTACCACGAGGCATCATCACCTTAAGTATACGATTGTTCATCGTCACGTAGTATTCAGTACGGTCCGAGGTACCTGGGAAATCCTTCTCAGACATAAAGCGAATACCATAGTTATTCTCCTCAATACCGTAACAAACCAAATTCTTATACGAAAGTTTACGATCGACAAGGTGATATCCGACAAACTGATTTACAGGATTGCGCCAATCATCCAATTCAGCTCCATGATTCACTTTATCGACAACAGTACCTGTCGGATCCCATACATCCATTGTTGTGGGATATATTTTCTGACAATATGCAACAAAAGCGTCCCATTTGTCTTTAGAAGTCATTTCCTCATTGATTTCAATCCCAGCCTCTTTGATTGCACCTTCAAGCACTTCATCCGTCTCCACAAAAATTGTAAATCCTAAACGTCGCATAGGTGGATAGGGAGCATCGTAGGATCCGTATATACCCTTTGTTATTTTGTCACCTTCAGTGTATGCATCATCCTCAATTTTATCGAGTTCTTTTGCATACCCAGTAACATCTAAGGCTTTTTGGAAGATACTGAAATAGCTTTGTTCACTCAATAATGAAGGAACATTCTTTGATGAGGGACTGATAACGCCATTTACTTGAAACACCACACCATTCTCCACCTCTTCTTCTACCAAGACCATGGCAGTACTGTTAATCAAAGGAATACCAGACTCTGCATAAGTTTCATCGGTCCAATCCAACGTCAAGTCTCTACCATTAAGGTTAGGCTCAGGGATACCAGATCCACTAAGGTCCACCCCTAAGAACATTCTGGGAAGAATATGATTACGTGCTATCTCTTTACATTTCTCTGGAGATAAGTCCTCCAGATAAGGGGAATATATCCCCGTATCGATTGTATCATGAGCCTCAGATGATGTCCTATAAATAGAGTCTTGCTCTACAAGATAGCGTTCCACTGCCTCATTCGTTGGAGCGAAGCAAGTGTACTGACCATATGCCTTCATCAAGCCGAGCTCTCCACCGCGAGTCAGAATCTCCACAAAATGGCTGCACTGCGGATACACATCTTCACTCTGAAGATAGGTAGCAATGGTATTACCCACAAAAGTGAATCGGGCACCCTCATCTATATGTTCCTGGCAACTATTCAGTGCCAGCATCGCGGCACAACTGATGGCCGCTACTCTCAGATATTTAGGTTTCATTGTCTTCTACAAATTATTTGTTAGTTCTTTTCTATCTCGTTCTCCTTCTTATATGCCTCGTTCTGTACCAACCCTGAATTGGTCTTGAGTTCTCTTTCTGCAATCGGGAAGAAGAGCTGGTCAATAGTAGCCATCTTAGCAGAATACTGTTGAGTATTCATACCCTCGTATTTATTATTGACAAACTTCGTGAATATATCAGATGAAGTTGTATTGTCGCGCAAGGCTACACGTACAAGGTCATACCAACGCTTGCCTTCAAATGCCAATTCACGCTGACGCTCATCAAGCACAAGTTCTAAAGGTTTCTTCGCTTTAGTCACAACTTCAAAATTGTCTACGCTATTCTGAAAATCACCAATAACCTTACCACTGTTATCCATGTATCCCATCTGCGAACGGTTGTATACCGCTTTCACCAAGTCGGTAGCTTCCTTAAGTTCTTCCTCTCCACCGAGCAAAGTCAAGGCTTCGGCCTTCATCAACATCACATCACTTATACGATAAACAATCCAGTTAACATTACCGATGCCTCCCATACGAGAGAGATATTTATGGTCCTTAATGCCACCAGCACCTGCAGTATTATATTCAGTAAAGCTATAAGTCAATTTACCGAAACTATGTTCCTCAGCACCGGTTTCTATAGCATTATAATGGCCATACTTTATGATAATATATTTATCAACATCTTCACCGGCATCAGCTTGTGAGTAGACATAGTTGACGCGGCGGAAGTCAGTACGCCAATACAATCTATTGGAACCACTTATAGCCACATTACGTGCAGCCGACAACATACCTACTTGACAAGCCTTACCATCATTTGAATATGAATAGAAATAGGGCACCTCATAGTTACCATCAGCCTCACGCTCGGTATGCTGCAATTCAAACACACTCTCTATCGGGTTGTTGCAGCCGCGCAAACCACCTCCAAACGACATTGTATAAGGCACATGCTCAAAGCGCTTATCCTTCTCATACCCATCTGTTGCATCCGAAGCGTAAACGATGGGATAGGATGCATGCAACTCAATATCATCATTACCCTTACGATTCTCCTTCAGCCAATTTTCAGCATAACGCATACGGGCATTCAATACTTTATCGCAATATTCGATACATTCTTTGTAGCATTCTACACCTGCAGCATCATCTCCACCAGCTTTCCATTCCAAGAACGCTGCTTTCCAGAGGTTGACATCGGCAATTATGGTACGTACAGCATCCTTGGTAATGCGACCCATGTTTTTGTTGTTGATTTCATTGTTCACCGGATAGTTACCCGTAGTGAGCACTAAGTTTTCAGCTTCCTTCAAGTCGTTCAAACAGCTATCCAGAGCCACAATAGGGTCTACCTGCATTTGATAGAGATTCTGGCTGTCATCGACCATAGCTTCGGTAAGCAAAGGTATATCACGGAATGTACGCACCAGATAAAAATGACAGAGAGCGCGTACAGCCAACATCTCACCACGTACAACATTCAAGTCACCCTGAGTAAAATCGGGATCTTCATCGAGCACGCCCGGTGCATACTTGAGCACTTGGTTACAATTGTTGATTACGCTATAGAAAGCATCCCATGAATTATAGGAGTTAGAGGGTAACAAGTTTGCCTCCATGATGTTCTTGATATCGGTGTTGTTACCATAGTTACCCTCCACAACATTGTCGCCACGCAATTCACCCCAAACCACTACACGAGAGAGAAAATTCCAATGCGACATCATACGATAACTCTCGGCTACCATACTCTCTACATCCTCCTTACTCTTCCAGAAATCCTCCAACACGATTTTATCAGTAGGCGAAATGGTGAGAAAATCATCGCATGAGCAAGTCATAGCCACCATCGTACCCAAGAGCAATGCCTTGGCCGAACGAGCTATGCGAACGATTATTGTTTTATTATTATTCATAGTATAATTATTTTCGTTATTAGAATCCTAAAGTCAATGACAAGGTGAATGAACGTGAGCGAGGTGTCTTCGAGTTGTCGAAAGCACGTCCCCAGTTATCAGCACCGATTTCCGGGTCAAGACCAGTATACTTTGACAGGATAAAGAGATTGTTTGCCGATCCTGACACGTAGAGTTGATTGAGACCGTACTTCTTCAAGAGCTCCGGTGCAACCGAATAAGAGAGTTGCAGATAAGACATACGTAGATATGAAGCATCTTCAAGATAACGGTCGCTACCCAACCATTTGAAACCAGTATCGTACAATGCACGCGGCATCATGGTCTCATTACCGTCTTTTCTCCAACGCCAGTTGACAGCAATACTCTGGTTATTGTTAGTATACATATTCTCCACATTCATACGGGCACTGTTGACAACATCCACACCATAACGATAGGTGAACTGTGTCTTCAATGAAAGGCGCTTGTACTGGAAAGTCACACCGAAACCACCTTGTAGCTTAGGGTTTGAATTACCGAGATACACAATATCCAATTCGTTGATGTTACCATCGTGATTGATATCTTCATAGATAGCATCACCACCACGGAAGAGATACTGCGCTGCACCATCCTTATAATTGTATACCATACGTAACGGTTTGCCATCGCCACCATAGAGGGTATTGCCTTGCTCATCGCAAGCTATAGGATAGAGATCATGCAACTGTGTTCCCTCAGGAAGACCATTCTTTACATTCTCCCAATCTGATGGAGTCCATGACACATTGTAATTGTTCTTGTAAACGCCCTTGAATTTGAATCCATAGATAGATCCTAAGGGATTACCTATCTGTATGCGTGTCAAATATGAACCATTCTTATAATCAAAGTCGGCATTGGCATTATTCAAGATACTCTCCTCCATTTCAAGGATAGTATTGAAATTCTGAGAAACATTAGCATATGCACTGATAGAGAACTTGCCAATCTCGACGAATTTGTTTCCATTGACATTCAATTCCCAACCATAGTTACGTACAGAACCCGTATTCTTGTAAGCTAACGTAGAATAACCGTTTGACGAAGGAATAGCATATCCACCCATCAATTGATCGGTAGTTGTATTGTCATAGTAGTTGAATCCACCAGTAAGCTTATCGTTAAAGAATCCGAAGTCGGCACCGAGATTGTACTCGCTCTTCTTGGCCCATTTAAGGTCAGTAAGCATCAAGCCCGCCTGCGCAACGGTTGTAGTACCCATATATTGTCCTTTGTCATTATATGTGGTATAGTGTAAGTATTCGCTACCGGGCTGCTGACCTGTCATACCCCAACCGGGACGGAAAGAAAGCATACTCAATTTCAGATTATCTTTAGTCCAATCCATCCAAGGTTCGTCGATAATGTTCCAACGAAGTGAAAGACCAGGGAAGTTACCCCAACGGTTATTGGGACCAAACTTTGTGCTTCCGTCACGACGTAATGTAGCTGTAGCGCTATAGCGTCCTTCCATATATGAATATACAGCAGAGTATACCATACCCACCGAGCGCCACTGCCAAGTAGAGGTAGAGCTAGAGTTAAGATAAGTGCCAACAGTTGAACTGGTAATGCCTGAAGGTACACCGTATGAACCGGATTCCTGACTATTACCGTTACCGGAGGTCAACTCAAACTGCCCCATCATAGTAAGCATGTGGTTTTCGTTATTGAATTTCGGAGTAAAGGTCAAGCGATGACGAGTGTTGAAAGACAATGTCTTCTGGTCTTTAACCCAAGTGGCATTGTAGCTGGCATCAGAAAAGCCCTTATTGGTAAGACTACCTGGACGATACGAAGAATTAGCCAAAGTGCTGGCATCCATATATACCATACCGTAGTAACGGAGCTGAGTTTCGTCATGATTAAGTCCGAGCAACTGATAATCAAGCGAAATCTGCGGAGAGATACGATAACTCTTCTCATTAGACCAAGCCAAGTTACCCATTGCTACGGGATTGACAATATCTTTCTGGTTGTCATTAAACTTTCCCCATGCATCCTGACGCATCAAGTAGTAATCATCAGTAACTACCACCTCACCAGTTTTCTTATCTTCATACTCTGAAAACACACTCATGTTGGGCATGATAATCTGTGCATTAGCCAACAATCCTTCATAGTTCCGATCATTGTCGGTATAGGTCAGAGAGAAGTCCGAAGACACCTTGATACGGTCAGAAACGAAGTAGTCCAACGCCATACGTGTAGTGAAACGATCAAGGCTTTGCTTGATAATCTGTCCACTCTGTGTATAGTAACCTCCCGAAATACGGAACATAGCCTTCTCACCACCACCAGTCAGTGATATGTTGTGATCGTGGGTATGACCATGCTTGGAAATCAACTTCACCCAATCGGTGTTATTATTATAGTTCTCGTATTCAGAGAAGTTGCGATCGTAAGACAACTCGGGGGCATCTGAAGCCGTACTGCTCTGTGAAGGATTAAAGTGAGACTCTTTAAGAAGCATGGTATAGTCGTCACCATTGAGCAGATTGAGGCCCTTGGGTATCCATGCATTAGAATAGCGATACGAATAGTTCACCTTGGTCTTACCGCGCGAGCCACGCTTGGTCTTAATCATAATAACACCATTCGATCCACGTGAACCCCAGATAGCTGATGCCGAAGCATCCTTGAGTACCTCAATGCTCTCAATATCATCAGGGTTTACAGTCAACAACTGAGCGAACTTTTCCTCGTTGGCTGTAGAGAAGTCAAAATCCTCGCCATCGGGCATCTCAAAGATATTATCGTTCACTACAATCAAAGGTTCCTGATTACCACTGATAGTAGAAGTACCACGCAGACGCATCTGTGTACCAGAGCCAAGGTCACCCGAATTGAACACAATGTCAAGACCGGCAATCTGACCCTGCAAGGCCTCATCAACAGAAGCAAACGAAAGACCTTCCATCTCACTCATCTTGAAAGTCTGCTTGGCCACAGAGACCTCACGTTCCAAGATATTGAGACCACCGGAACTTGTTCGCGGCTTAGCCTGAATGACCACCTCCTCAATGAGGTTTTCATCTTTCATCACTACGTTAAAGACTGTACGGTCACCAATTTCGAGGATTTCATCCTTGAAACCAACGTATGTAATCTTCAACTTGTTCTTGTTGTTCTTCACAATCATGGTGAAGTTACCGTCAAAGTCAGTCGTAGCATGGTTGACATAACGGTTGTCTTTGTCCATCTCGACCACGTTAACCATCATCAATGGCCCCATGGCATCGCTTATCTGACCAGAGATACGCTGCTGTGCGCTAAGCGTAGCTACCGACGCAACAAAGCAAAGGAAAGTCAGTACAATATGTTTATAAACTTTCATGATACTTATATTATTTAGCTAACAATCTAACGAACATACCCTTTTTACCTGTCTTCGGATTATCCACAGTGGGATCATATATACCTCCCTCTCCACCAAACTTCAGGCAACCATTGATTTGATGTATCACAGCATACGAAGAGGTATTGATGTCCCATGTCTGCCACGGTGTACCTGTGCCGAACACAATATCACGGGCCATTACATTATACAGTTTGTTTTCTTGGTCTTCATCCTTATTCACTACATAACAAACATTGACACAAGAATTCAAATCTGCCTTGAGATCTTCGCCAAAGTCTCCACGCACTGCAATGGTTTGCTTTCCATCATAGTCTGCCGACTTCACCATAACCGTACAGAATCGGTTGGTAGAATCGTTCAAAGCCGAAGTCTCATAATTCACTTCATATTCGGGGAGTTGGTTTTCCACTTCAAGTGCATGCTTAGGAACATCGGCATATACCGAGTTGTCCTGGAAGTGATAACGAACGAACTTCACTAACAGGTCTGCACCAGCTTTAAGATTGGCAATCATTTCCTTCTTCTTATCCGAATCTGATTCCTTATTGATGGCATCACACTCTTCCTTCAACTTACCCCATGTAGGCAATTCCTCATTTTCAATGGCATAGTCCAATGAAACAGAATCGGGAACATATACCGTATAGTGATAGGTGTCGAACATACGTACGAGGCCAGTAACAGCATCAAAAATACGATATTTATCTTTATCTTTCTCCAACGCATCTTTACCCAGAATCATATTCAACACATCGTCATTGGGCATGCAGAACTCCTCAAAGAATCTCTCATATTCCTTTGTCGTAGACAGCACATCATATACCGATTGTACCGGAGGCTGTATCATGGATGTACTAAGTTTAATCACGTGACCATTCTTCATCTCCATAGCTTTTCCTTCATCCACAGAGATCATGGTTCCCTTCTGGCGTTCACGGCCACCTGCAATAGCCGTCACTTTACCAAAACCATTCTCACCACGTCGTACCATTACAGTACCATAACCTTTTGACATGTAATACTTCTTACCGGAGGCACAATCCTCATCAGAATTCATATCGCCCAATACGATGTTATACTCCAATACTTCCTTCACGAGATTTGATTTTGTCTTATCCAACACTCTCGTGTCGACAGATTTTTTATAATCAATCGTGTATGTATTGTTTTCTTGGCTATACGTATCATTATTATACGTATATACCTTTGCCTGCACTGCAAGATTACCTTCGCTATTTACCGAAGGTTCGAAGCGATAGGCGTGACGTACAGTCGCCGCATCCACATCTGTCCTGGGAGCATAATACACCATACCTGAGTCAGAAGTTGCAATCAAGGTGAACTTATTCTGCATAGACAAGAGATACTTATCATAATCCAAGTCCTCTATAAATTTATAGATAACAGATAAAGTATCGTCAAACATTACGGGAGCAATAACTGATTCATAACGAGCAGGTGAATAAAGTTTCTTCATCACATATACCACACCATTATTGGCTAACATTGTATGGCTGATGTCCTCCTTATTCAGATGCATCGGGTCACGAGCATCGTTCACAACAAGCTTAAACTTAGAAGGAACAGCCGACACAAACGACATCTGCATGTGGTTACGTACCAACGGCTCAAGCTTATCCACAGGAATACTATCGATTGCCTGCAAAAGACCTGCGCCAAAAGGATCGACTACATTAGCTCCGTAACGTCTAATCAAGGTTTGTCCACTTTCAGTTTCTCTAAAATAAGAGACAACGGCCTTATCTGAAGGAGCAAAGATAGCCGCCATATCCACCTCTTTTGCCTTTTGGTCAGAGGTACCCTTGAAAGCGTTCCATCCCGGGTCGAAAAGTAACGAACCAAGAGCTACGTGAGGTTCCCTCTTCACATCAACATAAGAAAGAAAGCCCGCATCCGACTTAGCACCTCTGACAGAGCCTTCGGTATAATACCTCTTCTCATACAACTGCTCGATTACGCCATCACCCTTATTGTTATTAAAGGTTTTGGCAATTTCACTGCCTTCTTCAAGGGGTACAGGTACTGCATAACGGTCAAGCATGCGACTGAACAGCATAGTAGTGCTGTCACTGTTTGCCAAAGCATCACAATCCAGCACTCCAGTCTCAAGCATTCCTTTATCGGCATTTCTACGCAACTCTTCCGCCATATTTGAGGGAGGGATAAGCAGACCGTCCAATTGGTGGACATAACCATTCTTACAAACGACATCGCTTAATTCCTTTCCATTTTCATCTTTCCTCAAGACTTTCTTGTCGAAGATATAAATATCCTCCCAACTGGCAGCAGGATTACCCACCAACTCCCGAAGGTCATCTGGAGTAATTCCGTTCTGATACAAGTAATCTTGAATAAAATGTGTCATCATGGGCTGTGTGGCATCCAAAGCCAAGCGCACGTTGGTTGCAACAAATTTTTCAGACTCAGGATTGAATATATCCCAATTCGGATTGTTCTTAGGAAGATCAGTATAAGAAAACAGACCTATTGTGTCCACCACGCTGGCTGAAGTCACACGACGAAGGCATTTACCCGAAACGGGTTCGGCATTGGCACCTGTAGACTGTAATTTTGACAACATTTCCAACAGATAGGCATTGTCAAGCATTGCTCCATAGAGAATTACCTTCTTATGTGCGGCAGTAAGCTGTCCGTAGTCTATAAATCCCCATTCATCCCAAATGCCCTGTTTAAAAGCGTCATCATCGGCCACAAAGAGGGTCTTACTACCTGTTTTTCGCAGCACATCGGCATAATTCAGGTCATCAATCACCTTCAGGAACAGTTCAAAATTACCCTGCTCTTCCAGATAGTCGTAAATGCTCGATCCCAAGAAGTCCGGTTCACGATCATCGTAATAATACTCATCGCGACAGGACAGAACCATAGCACAAACAAACAACAGACAAGCCATACTGATGTACTTGCCCACCTTTGAAACGTGTTTCTTGTTCATATTTTGATATTAGTTAGTATTATTTCAACTTATTTAATAGGGCAAAGATAAATATCTTTCTTTACACGAGCAAATTTATTTGCATCTCTTTTTCTGTCAAGAAAGAAATTAACCTTTCCGGACTTCAATAGCAGCAGTTCTTGACAAAACAGCCACTTGAGAATCCTCCCCTCCTTCTCCACCTTTATTTACTGCGGAACTTTACAGCTTGCGCTTCCGTATCCAGATACCGGGCAAACTCCTGAGGGCTAATAGTAACCGGTTCGATCATAAATTCGGGCACGTTGTAGCTCTTGTAGTAGTCGGTATAGAAATAGGGGTCACGTTGCGGCAGAAGGAAAGGCTCATGCGCGTTGCCCTTTTCATCGAAATAGGCGATATAGAGGTGCGTATATCCTCCATCATCACGGCGCGAGGTGAAAAGTATCCAGCGCCCGTTGCTTGACCAGGCATGGTAGCTCTCTACGTCATCGCTATTCACCTCTTTGATATTGCGCAGTTCCTTTGTTTCCAAGTCAATCAGATAGAGGTCCGCATCCTTGTGCCATATATGGAAGCAGCCATACTCACCCATACCGAAGAGCAAGTAACGTCCGTCGGGCGAGATTCGGGGGAAAGTCGCACTGCGGTTCATCGCTTTAGCATCAAGCACGAGTTCCGAAGGGCCGAAGGTCTGCGTCTCAGGGTCAAAGGTCTTACGGTAGATATTGTACTGGAACTCCTTGTAGCGGTCAATGATCTCCCGTTCACGCTGGCCATAGTTTTGTATCTCCATATGGGCAGAACAGTAATAGAGTGTCTTGCCGTCAGGCGACCAAGTCGGGAAGACCTCCCATTCCAAGGTGTCATGCTCGATAAAACTCACTTCGTTGCGGTCTATATCATAGAGTATGATATCGCTCTTTAGGTCCTGCACCTCGATTTTATTGTTCTTTTTCGTATGGAACGACTGCCCCGTATCGTTGATAGAGTAGGCAATAAAGTTATGCGTAGGGTGCCATGCCGGATATACTCCTGCCGATATCGTCGAGTCGGTCTTAAGGTTGATTTTCTTCACGCCATCCGTTGTAACCAGCAGGGTGCCCCCTTTATGTTGGCGGGCATGGAACTGCATATTGTCAGTCTTATAGTTCTTGTACGAATGGCAGTTGATGCACTGGCCATCCTTATCCGTACTCAGCAACATATTATTGTAAATCATCTGCTCGTCAAAGGTGCCAATCTCGCGCTGCCTTATGCTGAGCTCCTCGTAAGTAACGTACGAAGGAGCTATGATACGATACGAGATGTAGGGGTCGATGGGTTCTTCGGCCACATGCCATACTATCGGGCTATACTTCGTCCAACCCTCTGCACCTTTTGCATAAGCATTCACATAGATACTCTTCCCCTTTGCTTTTTCCAGGAAAGCACGCCATTCCTTAATATTCCAATCGGTGCTCTTCCCTTTCATCACCAAGGCTTGCCCCTCAACCTCCAGTTCAGTAACAAAAGCCTCTCCCTCCATTTCATAAGCGAAGTTGAGCGGGGCTATATTGTACGGGATAGTCACGTCACTGTATGCCGGATATATGGTTGGCAACACCCCCGTTTCGGTATATTGTTCGGGAACGGTGGCAGTGCACCCTGCAAGGAGAAGTGCACCAACGAGTATGCGTAGCTGTGATTTGTATTGCATAGTAATCCTGTTTTAATAAGATTTTACATCCCTGATGAAGAAGTAGAAATACCAGAAGGTATTGCCATAACGGTCATAGAAGAGTTTCTTGGCTTCTGGGTCACGCTCCACATTCTCTACGGCATGCTTCTGTGCAAAGCGCATGAAGTCCTGAAAGCGCATCTTCACCGTCTTGTCGAAAGGCATCTTACTGATATCCACATTCTTTTCCAAGTTTCCATAGAGTAACGCAGCCTCCTGATAGTGAGTAGGCATACGGTCGGTCTTGTGACTGTTGGCATAACGGAAGAAACAGTTCCAGAAGGTAGGAATGTCCTTCAAGGTCAGTGCACACATGAGCGCAGCCTCATCGAACATCGGAGTACTGAGGTCACTATAGCTATGAGCAAAGTAGTTGAGCAAATAGATTTCATCCAGCGAATTGTCGCCATCGAGCTGATCCTCATACTGATACAGAGGAAGAATGCTCGCCATCTCGCGGTCCTTGGCGATGAGTTCAGGATTCTCCACCATCTTTTCATATTTCTCGGCCCATCCACGATAGAAGAGCGTCTTCTTGAGGGTGTTTATATATTTTTGTGCCAAAGCCGGCTCGCCAGAGATGAGCGAGGTGCGTACCATATACTTCAAGTAATCGACCTTCCATCCATACTCTACCGCATCCTCAAGGCACCAGCGGTAGCAGAAGTTCATACGGGCATAGTGATAGTAGAGCATCTTACCGCCTACCTGCATCAAGCGTATGTTGAGGGGCGAGTCAGGAGCCTCACCACCGTCAAGATAGTGAAACATCTCGTCACCCGCTTTGCCCAACTTGAGCAGTGCAAGGTTCTTATTCAGCACAATCAGTCGCGTCGGTGTCTGCTTCTGCGCCTTGGCCACATCCAGTGCCTTGCGCCATTCGAGGCGCTCCATATGATGGTTCATCTTTATCTCGGCACGGAAGTTCGGGTCGCGATACCAGAAGATGACTCCAAGGGCGATGATAAAGGCGACCTCCCCTACCCCCTCCAGAAGGAAAGGAGTCTTGGGCACCGCACCATTTTTGCGTTTCAGAGGGATGAACGGCATCACCAACGGGAACAGGTACAAAAGGCTGTAGGGTATCCAAGTGAAGAAATCACGCTTGGAGAATTCGAACGCCGGCATACCGACAGTAAACATATCGGCAAAACGCGTCTGCTCATATACACTATAATATAATATAGGTGTAGCAATGACGGCTGCCACACAGAGCAGTGCCACACCTACCCGCCCCTCTTTACCCTCACGCAAGTTCCACAAAGCAGACCCTATAAGTGCCAACGATGCATAGAACCCAAAGAGAGGATAACCGACGGCGGCTATAGCCACTACCACGAGATAGCGCCATCCCCCTTTGGCCACCTGAAAGAGGCGCATAGCCGATAGGGTAAACAGGAATCCCACCAACATGGAATAGAAGTATCCCTGCGTCTTTATCTGGAAAATCCAATAGCCCGCCTCCATAGAGCAGCACAGAATCAGCACACCCGGAATAAGGGCGAGCAGTGCATGACGTGCGGGGATACGAAAAACCTTTATCGTCAGCCATTGCACCACGAGCAGCAAAGCCACGTAGATAAGCGAGCCCAGCATGGGATAGTAGAAGAACTGCGTAAGGAAGTTGGCGATATAGGCCATCAGCCCACCAGGCACCAACATACGTTCATCAAAATAGACCTTCGTCGGCAACCACAACGAGAGTTCCTGCACACGGAACAGGTATTCGTGCTCGAACAGATTGAAAAGCGCCCACACGATGGCCGCAAAAGCCAAGCCAGCCCAAAGAGGGAGACGTGCCAACTTACCCTCCCCAATCATGTTTGGAGCAGCTACTTGTGCCTGCACATTAGTTTTATGTTTCATTATAGTGTCATTTTGTGTTTTATCGTAGCCGTATATGCGCCCCTTTCCCCATGAGACACACCTAATCCGCAAAAGTAGATATATTTCTCCAAACCACAAAATAAGGGTGAAAAAAGTTTATTTTTGGGGTGGCATTGGCAGAACAACAACAGAGCAGAACACACAACAACTTACCAAGTGGACAGACAGAGATATACCGTCGGCATCAGTTTGGATAGGCCCAAACGGGAGTTTTTCTTTATCCAAACTGATATTTGGATATAACCGAATTAGAGTCCAGAGCTGTCTGGACTGGATTTTCATTGGTTCGAGAAAAAAAAATCGCGCCAGTGAAAATTTTTTATCACCATAGTGATAATTTTTTGTCAAGCCTATAAAAAAACTTGACAAAAATTTGTAGTTGCCAGCATTTATTTATGGGAACGCTCTGCCAATGCCACCCCAAAAATAAACTTTTTTCACCTGAGAGACTCTTTCCATACCAGTTTAGGTGCGAAAATCGCATCCAAGGGGTGAAAAGCATAAGGAGGATGCACCCTAAAAAAACAGGTACATCCTCCTTGACAAATCAATAATAAATATTACTTGAACCACTCCACCAATTTATCTTTGGCATAGAAGTAATACACAGCCAAACCTATCCATGAAGTACACAGAACCAACACAGCACTGACAACCTTACCCACTGTACCCATAGGCATCTTCAAAATCTCCAATACGGCCTTGATAGCAAGAATAGTACCAACAAGCCAAATCAAAAAACTAAGCATAATAACTTTCTCTTATTGTTTAAGGTTTATAATGTGTTTCAATGATAGCCAGGCGCAACAAGCACCCAGCTATCATCAAATTTCCAATTGTCAACTGCCAATTGTCAATTGTCAATTAATCAATACTCCATCTTGGTCATGCGCACATAGCTCTGGTAGCGCTTCTTGGCCATCTCTTCACAAGCGGCAAAGAGGTCGGCAGCCTCGGCTGGATACTGCTTCATGACAGAAGCGAAGCGTACCTCGCCCTTCAAGAAGTCC
>JAFWYQ010000094.1 GCA_017517605.1 Bacteroidaceae bacterium | reverse complement strand
GGGAAAGTGCTGTTCACCCTCACGGCAACCATGCTGGCAGCCCATCTGGAGCAGGTGGACTTCCTGCTTGATATCCCCGAAACACCCGTGCGCTTCGAGAGCATCGGCACTCTCCATGCAGCCGATGCCATGCTGCACGGTGTGCCGTTTGCCACGTGGCTGAAGGTGGAGAACTACTATCAGGGCTACCTGATGTCCGGGCGCGACGAAGCGCTGGACAGTATCATCCGCCAGCTCTACCATGGGGATAAGGAAGAGGCGAACTGCTTTACCCCGGCGCAAAGGTTGATGGTCTTTGCTTGGGTGGCGGCGCTGAAGGAGTGCTTCACGCGGCAGTTCCCCGACCTCTATGCACCCGCAACGGGCGACGGTGGCGAAGCCCCCGATGTGATGGCAGCCATGAATGCGCAAATCCGTGCTCTTACCGGTGGCGACATCACCAAGGAGCAACAGGTACTGGAGATCGACACCTGGCGGGCGCTCACCGAACTGAACGAAAAAGCCCGCGAAGCAAAAGAATTACGTAAACAACTCAACAAGAAGTAACCATGGATGCAAAAAATCTCTTCGACGCACATGCCTATTTTTGTAACCTCTGTGCCAGGAACAAGCTGACAAAGCAGCACCAGTTCCACCCCTGCACCGTCAGCGGCATAGAATCGTTGCAGGAACCGCTACAACAGTTCCGTCAGAAGACGGCGTTCCTTGCCGTGGACGATACCAACGATGGGGTCACTGTACAGCAGTCCGGCGGTTGGTTCAAGAAACGCACCTTCACCGTATTCCTGCTGATGCGCTACCGCATGGACGACATGGCCGACCGACATGCGAAGCTGGCCGTCTGTCGCGAAATCTACCGCCAGTTCGTCAGCCACATGATTGTCGACAAAGAAGACCTGTCTAACGAACTGGTCTATCTGAATACCGCCCGCATCATGTCGCGCGAACTGGGTACCTACTTCATGTCGGGCTGTACAGGCCTTTACTTCATGGCCGATGTGTTGGAACCTCAAGATGTGTCATATAATGAAGAAGAATGGGAGTAAGAACCAGCGGTAGTGTCTTTTTCTGCCCGTCAAGATACTTGTATCTTCGTCAAAAAATAGCAGATGGCAGACAAGAACACAATCATATCAGCCCTACAGGCGCAAGCCAACGTCATCAAGACCGAGCGCAAACAGCATGCCAATACGGCAGAGCGTATCGGTTCGATGCTGTTGGCTATCATTGATGCGTTGGGGTTGAGTGATGTGGATGAACTGGCCAAATACTTCATCCGTAAGGACAAAGCGGATGCGACTGCCTTTCTGCTGAAATTGTTGGCTGGTGTAGAAGTCGGAGAATACGTTGATTCCATTACAGTCGGTAAAGGTGCAGCCGTTGACTCTGAAGGCAATGCGCAATTGCAGAGTCTTGAAGTGCGCAGCTCTCTCAAAGTTCTTGAAGTCATCATGAACCGTCTTTCGGCGGTTGAAGGTGATTTTGAATTTACCGAGAGTGGTACAATTGACAAAGTGACTCATCAAGGCGACAATGTCTATTTGCTGGATATCCGCAAGCGGTGGGATTTTGATTTTACTGCGTTCCGCGAACATGATGTGGTACATGGTTCCATCAATACGTTGCTCTCGGATGGTAGTACTCTTACTTCATGGTTCCGCGTGCTATCAGTTGACACGTCAGCCAACACATTGTTGGTTGCCACTTATCCGGACGATGAAGTGCCAGAAGGCAAGAATGCCTCTCCTGTCACTGGTATGGTCATCAAACGCCGGGGCAATGCCATGGACACATCACGCCAAAGCTGTTGGTATGTCTCCAGCTACGAAGGATGCATCATGTATCTGGAGGGTGTGACGAAACCCATTCTGGAAGAGAGCAACTATTACCTGTCAATCGGCAGGCCCAAACACCTCTCTCTCTTTAATGGGCTGCCTATCAATTATGACCATCCCTATTTCTTTGCCCGCGGTGCCATCATTCAGGATCTGTTCCGTGTGGACTGGCAGGGCAATCCTGTCTATGAAATCATGGACGTCGGATTGTGGGATGCGACCAAGGAATATATCCGGGGATATAATAAGGAACTGGGGAAGTACATCCAGCATCAGGTGTGGCACAAATCATGTTGCTGGCGGTGTGTGACAGACGTTGCCACAGTCGGTACTCCGCCTCGATGGAACAACACACAATGGATTTGTGTGGTTGGTGACTCTAATTTCAGCCTGGCAATTACCAGTTCCAAAGGTCGTTTCTTCCGTTTCGGCCAAGAATATACAACACTGGGATTCGTCCTCTCTCACGGCGACATGGACATTTCGGTAGATGCCAGCCAAGTGGAATGGACACGTGAAAGCGGATTGACTGAAGAGGATTTGCTATGGAATACCGAACATGCCGCGAGTGCAGAAACTGTAGATATTACTCCAGCTGATATGCCGTCCAACTGGCACGAAGTACGGAAAGTAATCTTCCGCTGTACGGTATTCTTAAAAGATGGTGAGAAGACTCAATCAATGACTGAAGAGATAACAATCAATTAAATATATCAAGATGAAAACAGCAAGTGCATATATCCTTTATAATCCGTTGTCACTCGCCCTGTTCATGGATGAGGTGGGCGGTTCGCTCAGTCAGCGCAAGGATGGCCTGACTAACACCTTCGACCCGGACAGGTCACTGTTTCCCCTGCTGCTCCGTCCGCGCCTGATGATACAGGACCCGGACGGAATCATCACTCCAGGCGACCATACCAGTGATTTGATAGACTGTCGATGGTACATCGGTAGTGACGACAAAGGAGAACGTATCACCGCAGAAACATCCGGCTTCCAGATTGGAGCTTATGGAGAATTGACGGTAAGCCGCAA
Organism: Bacteroidaceae bacterium; assembly: GCA_017517605.1. Classification (GTDB taxonomy): domain Bacteria; phylum Bacteroidota; class Bacteroidia; order Bacteroidales; family Bacteroidaceae; genus Phocaeicola_A. The sequence goes on along the minus strand of JAFWYQ010000094.1, from coordinate 5,468 downwards.
TGTGCAGCCGTCCACACCATTGAATCTGTACTTTACTTGCGCTTTTGTCGATCCAAGGACAAAGAAACCGTACAGAAAAACATATCTGGTGACATTGACATCGGTCATCGGATATGAGTTGGCCCTGCAAATAGAAATCAATGCGGCAAAGAAAATGGCGGTAAGCCCGTATCTGACCAACACACAGCGCACCATTACGGCTACATTCCGGAACGGGTCCGAAGAAATTGCAGATGAGAATGCAACTTATCAATGGGATGTGTTGGACAATGGAGAATGGCGTGCCATTGATGAAGAAGACCTGTTCTATGTATCCGGACAATCAACCCGTGAACTGACTATAGACAGAGCATACATTGATAAGGAGTTCTTACGTGTTGTCGCCAGCCCTAAGGCTTATCCGGAAAAGAGTGTATCGGCCCATACTAAGATCTACCGTTGGTACGGCCAGTGGGATGAACGCGAAGTGATAACCAGAGGTAAGTTCATACGTCCTGATACTACTGAGATTGAAGTCCGCTGCTTGGTGGACACTCCAAAAGGCGAAGTGATTTCCCCAGAGAAATACTTCGACATTACCCACATCTTCACAACCAACGAAAAAGGAGCAGCACAGACGGTGATAGGCTATGGTGAGTCAGTTGTGGTCCCAGCCACTATTGTCGGCAAAGATCCGAATGTGATTCCTGTTTTCGGTTGCGAGGTGCGCGAAAGGACTGCACTGCGTGCTTGTACCATCAACGGACAAGTGGTGACCGTCAACGGGCAAATTATGACCATGAGTATTCCTAACGAATGAATAAGATATGAGTAAACCGCGTTTTTTTATAGTGCCTGCAAAGGTGGCAGACACTATTATTTCCCGTCATTTGAGATGGTCATGGGTGGATGAGCAAGGCTGTACACAAGTTCTTCTCTCGTCCGCAGATTTGTTTGCCTACGGCATCAGCAAGGCTTTGGCCAATGGAGCGATGGAAGCAAACGATACACAGGTTCATGAGATTATAGAGTCTATTAAAAACAAAAATTGTAAAGTATGAATATAAGTGCAATTGATGCCCTGGAGGCTATCGTTGATGGTGACACCATCGTTCCTGGCATGAACTTCGTTTTGCCGACTGGAGTAGGAAAGACCCAGTATTACAACCCGTCAACAAAGGTATGTACGCCGGACTATACCAAGCCGGCTAACCAAATTATCCTTTACCCCTATTGCTACTCAAGCAACAGTGGCAAATATTTGGTGCCATCGAGCGAACAAATGATGTGGTATCTGAATGATCCTGATTCATCTTCAGCTCAAATATTGACGACTAAAGGTGGTGCTGTAGCAAGTAAATATGCTGATATGTTCGAGCTTACTACTTATACCGTCAATAATCAGACGTTCCCGGCACTTAAAGTAATTGGCAACCTTGCTTCAGCTGACAATCTCAATGATGTAGTCATTTATTTCAAGTCGGTCTTTGGTGACATGGAAATAACCTGTCATGGCGATATCGCTGTCAAAGAAAGTGTCGGCAATATGTTTGACATCTTGATTAACTGCGTCAACGAGGACGGCATCAGTGATACGGTTATCGACAACAACAGCGAGACACTGACACTGACGGCATCGCTACAAGACAGCGGAGCTGATGTGGCGGCAACAGGGTCATGGTCATGGATGCGTGCAACAGCGACAGGACTCGTTGCTGTCGGTCATGTGGCTGGTGTGACGGAACTCACTAACGGAAATAAGACCTTGAAACTCTATGAAGGGGCTATAGAAGGTACCGAAGAGTATTTTGCAGTGGTCACTCATAACGGGACAACATACCGCAAAGGCATACAGGTCTGTGACACACACGACCCTTACTATATAAATATTGGCCGTTCGCAGGCTGGGAATCTGGTCAAGCAGGAAGCAACCGTGACCTATACACCGCAAGTCTTGGCACGTTCTTCGCGCACAGTTCAGAGCGGATGGGCTTTCTCGTTCGTCCTCCGGGACAACACAGGCAACACCATCCGTTCAGGTTCAAGTATAACCACATTCAACGTGACAGGCGAAGAAGTTCATGAGAATGGCGGCCTCAATGTTCACATATCAGCAAGCAAGTCATAACCATGGGATTCTTGTCTATATTTGATTCATTGCTCCCCATGCCGAAAGATGGGGAGCCTGGTCCTGCAGGTGAAAATGCACAGATGTATGTACTCACCATTACATCTGCAGTCCTTCGGGTACTTCCCACCTCAGGAGGTGAACGGCTGATAGAAGAACACATTGCCGGGAAATTGGAATTTGTCAATGGCAGTGTCCGCATTCCTGTTAATTTGGCCTCCAGAACAGATATATATATCCGTCTGTCCTTTGACAACAATACAGAAGCGTATAACATTACAGGTGTTGATGGATACGGTGTGCGAAATACGGATGGAACGTGGAATGATGCAGGTCTATTTTCAGACAGCGCGTATGGTGGGGATACGATTGGAAAACCGAAATACATTCGTGTCTGGGTATGGCGTAGAGATGCTGATGACTCTATCATCACACTGGCAGAAACAACGGTACCAGTAATCGTGGAGGGGGAAAAAGGCACGAATGGTGATGATGCTGTCACATACTCCATCCTGACAGACCGTGACACAATCAGGACTGTGGATGAAGACGTACAAATACGCATTCTGATTACACAGGGTAAAACGGTCAAAGATGTCAGCCTATATACTGCAAAGCAATCTTATGGGCTGACCATGACAGCCTTACTGGGCAACAATGAAATATCCCATTTGGTCGAAGCTTCGGATGATGTGGACAGTCAAATTTATGGATTTACACCAAAACTTGGACAGACTTTGGACATGAAGTTGTGGAAGAGCAACCAGCTGGTAGCACGTAAAACTCTTCCTGTCACTTCTGATGGTATCCTTGGCAAGTTGGTATATCCTGCTGGGATCTACAACGTAGGCACTACGTACACCGCAACGACAAAGTCAACTCCCATGGTGGAGGAGAATGGTTTGTATTATTACTTGGCCATTACTGGCTCAGTAAAAGGCGTCAGCCCATCCGAAGATGTCGCAGCAAAAGGTGGTAATTGGGAACTGATGGACTCGTTCAAAGCTGTCTTTACCGACATCCTCATGGCGAATTTCGCCAAATTGGCTTCTGCCATATTCTCAGGAGACTATATGTTCTCCCAATATGGTATTGACTCTGATGGCAATGTTTCCAAGGAGTATCAGAAATTGGCAGCCGGAACATTTACGCCGAATCTGTTGATTGATTTTCTGAATGGTTCAATTCGATGCCGAAAGGCCGAAGTGGAGGGAGTAATCAAAGCCAAACATTTTCATGTCGTTTTCTCCAATTTCTCTTTTCCTGAAGAATTGGACGGAACCATTAATATAGAACAGCATGGTACTAACCTGCTGTTGGATTCGTCTTGTGATATTACTACGTATCCCGATAGGGAATTACTTTTGCCGTATGCGGATGCTTACCCTGGTTTGGTATTGCATCTATATGTGCCGGTTTCTGCCTCAAGAACAGGTATAACCGCCAAGTTGAGATATAACAACGGAATAATGGACGGTAGCAATTGGGCTAGTCTTATATATACTACTTACACCATTGAAGGAGGATACCATCAGCTACTTGCTGTTGGTAGTAACTGGATTGTGTTGCCTCCTGCATTGGGTTCTTTGGACTGATTAAAATGATTTTATCAAAATTATTATGGCAGAAAAATTTGATTTGGCAACTCTAAGTGAGTTGGAGGCTGTAAGCAGCCAGGACCTCGTACTTGGATGGTCCAAAACAGGCAAGAAATTCGGATTCGTCCCGTTGAGTTTTGTAACTAATGACGGATATGCTTGCCGTAGATGGGACATGACAAACAGCAGCCCGGTGGGTGAAGCTGTTGGCAACATCGATTATCTGCGTGAGCTTCCATCATTATTGGGACTCGGGTGTTATCTCGTTGACAAAAACCATGGACGCCGCAAACTTGATCCTACGAACCATTACAAGTTTGCTACTGGTGAGACAGCTGCTCTTGACGGTAGTATGGGTGACTACATGTGGGGGTGGGGCACCAAGTGGTACTATGCCTGGTGGACAGAAGGGAACTACTATTATGAGGCAGCTTCCTTGAAACCTATTCCTGGTCGTATGAATTATTGCATCCCTGTAGCATCAACAAGTGCATTGGGCGTCTCAGTCGTTGACCGTGAGAATCTCGAATTGGTCAGTGTGGTCAGCAATGCGGCCAAGTATCGCGGAGGTAATAATGACGCAACCAAAGATGGAGCATACAATACGCTTCTTGCTCGTGCTGCAACAAATCTTGATGCGGCCACATTGGGCAGTTATGCACGTAAAAAAGGTGAAGGATGGGAGGCATATTGGTATGCTCATTCGGCAGTGATTGGCATTTTGTTCAGACTCATCTTCGGTACCCGCAATGTACAAGCAACTTACAATGCAAATAAGGATGCCAACGGACTGTATCAAGGGGGACTTGGTGCAGGTGTAACAAACATCAATGACACGGCTTGGGGTGAACAATTTGGACATTATCCCTTTCTGCCAACAACAGTAGGAATAGAATTGGCAGATGGATGTGGCGTGTCAAAAACTACAGTTGAAGCTAGTGACGGCACGACTTTTGCCACAGTAAATGTTCCTGTATTCTTTGGTCTGAAGAATTTCTACGGATACCTGGGACGACTTGGCCGTGGTGAACTCATCAACAAGACTGAAGGGGGTGGAGGTGACATTTATGTGGTACCTCGTTTGCATACAAGTTACTCAATGAACAGTTTGACTGGCTTGCAAAAGGTTGCGTCCATTCCTGCAGCTGCAGAAGCAAAAGTGTGGGAAGGCATTCAAAAGATTTCGATGCAAAATTTGTGCCATGTGCCAACAGTTTCCGGAACACCTGCAACCAGTTCAACTTTTTATTGCGACAGCTTTTATAATGATAATGCCGTCTCCGGGCTCCGCGTGCCTTATCGCGGTGGCTTTGGTAACTTTGGTGCTACTGCTGGCTTGGAGTGCTTCAATGCGAGCCATGGTGTCTCGTATGCCTATGCGCACGTTGGTTCGCCCCTCTGCGAAGCAGAAGAAGACTGGGACACAACGCCTTTCTTAGTGGCCAATTGAGTCCTTGAGGGTACAAGGAGTACAAAGGAGTCATCAGTGTCCTTTAGGACACAAAGAACCCAAGGTGCGTAGCACCGCACAAGCCCCGTTAGGGGCTGGGGTATGAAGCGTTCCTTGACTTTTTTCCATAATTCAATATTATTGTGTAATTTTGCAGCGGATTTCTGCAAGAAATCTCGGTTGTTGTCTCTACATGTGAGCCGTCTCCGGGCTCCGCGTGCCTTATCGCGGTGGCAATGGTAACAATGGTGCTAATGCTGGCTTGGAGTACTTCAATGCGAACAATGGTGTCTCGAATGCCAATGCGCACAAT
>JAFWYQ010000093.1 GCA_017517605.1 Bacteroidaceae bacterium | reverse complement strand
ATGTCTCAAAAATATGTGGAAATTTGGGAACCATCAAAAAGCAGTCTGAAAGTGTTAAATTTTAGAATATACTGATAATTAAAGGTTTATACTTGGTTATTTCTGAATAGTTTTGGTTGTTTGGGACTTCTAAATACAACCATAGGATATACCTTCTCGTATGCATCCAAATATGGAGCTAGCCAGTTGTCGCCCGGCCAATTGTGTTTTCCTCCAAATCCTTCACCACGCCAATGATAGACAGAACTGCTGGTGACAATGCCCTCAACATCCCACTCGTTGCAATAGAGCATGAAGCGTACCATTGAACACTCATCATCAATCTCTCCGTCAGTCGTTACCAATACACGCGGACGGTCGTTATCCGCCTTCGTTTTTTTGCCTTGCATAGGGATGCAACATCCAATAAGCAATAATAAAAGTAGGGAATAATAGTTCTTTTTCATGATTATAGGTTTTTATAATTGTCATTTTATTGTCATTTGTCAATTGTCATTTTATTGTCACTACTACGCGTCGGTAACTGGTGAGGGATGGAGTTCCATTGTCGCTAACGCGGAGAATCAGATGCAATGTACAACCTTTAGCATCAGTAGGGATGGATAATGATAATTTGCTTTGATTGCCCATGAAGTCCAATTTCCCTTTATAGCTGCTTGGTTCGGGATAGAAACTCCATTGATAAGTAAGTTTATCTCCATCGGGGTCAGTAGAGCGACTTGCATCCAATTCCAACCTTTTTCCTGCTTGGACGGTCTTGTAAACGACATCCGTAGAAAGGTCACGCCCAATGGTGGCAATAGGGTGGTGGTTGGCTGATTGGTAATCGTTGGTTGTGCTCCATTGCATACGGGCCTCAAAGTCGTTGAAGATGTCTTGTTGCCATAGGCGGATAGCTGCTGAACCTTCGGCAGAACTTCCTAACATGAAGTAAGGGTCGTATTTTGTTTCATCAAGTCCACTACGAGGCACCCAATCCATCGAGCGGATATTGGCCTTCTTTTCCGTATCGAAGCGTCCGCCCCAACCGCCCCAATCGGGATGTTCGGGGACATTCAAGCCATTTTCAACCACATAAAGGAACGAAGGACTGTCTCCCTCTGTTGCCCATTTGCGTTGGGGGTACTCTTTGCCCAGTTCTCCTACTGTTTGTACGTGTTGCTTCACCCACTTGTCATCGGGTGCCCATCCGTAAACCTCTTTGTTGCGTATATATATAAGGTTAGGGAATTGTGTCACCATCCAGGCGCCTGCATCATCTTGTCCCAACACATCATACACGCGCAATTTGCTTACAAACTTTTCCACTTCAGCGGCCGGGCGAGTGTGTTGCACCTTCCATAGCGCTTGCGCCAATGTGTTCACACCTGACCAAGCCGCTATCCATACAGGACGTGGGTCATCGTTATCAACCACACGGATAATCAGCTCTGAGCCGGGCGAATCTTTTCCTTCGCCCACTCCGGCCATAGCAGCCTCTTTTTGTCCATGAACAAGCCGTTCACGCAATGTGCCGGCTTGGGGGAATCCATGACTATGTACACGTAAGTTCGGCCACACCCGTTCGTAGGCATCGAGAATCTTTTCAGTTACCGTCACCTCATTCCCTTTATTGAAACTGACCCATGCGTGTTGGTAAATAATTCCTTCCAAATCTATGCGGTCGAGCAATGTCATCAGGTGCACCATCGATTGCTGGTCATCAGGGTCGCTACCTCCAATGTCAGAGGTGACAATAAGGCGGGTTCGTCCATTATCATTGGATTGTTTTTTCCCTTGCACGGGAAGAATACATCCCACAAGCAAAAGCAGAAGCAGGAAATAATGGTTCTTTTTCATGATATTTCTTTTGTTTTGTTGGTTAATTGAAATAATTTCTGCAAATTTACACCCGTTTTCAGTATAAAACATCCTGTTTAGATAAGAAAATATACGAAATCTCGAGATTATGAAGACTTTTAACGCTTCCCGAAAAGAATTTGAGCCGTATGGTGTGACGTGTGAACAATGGCAGACGGACATCATGCCTCGCTTCGACCGTCACAACGAGATAGAACTGAATTATTTTCCTGAAGGGGGGATTACTTATTTCTTGCAAGACCGGCACGTCACTATCCCGCCTCGCCGCATTGCCCTGTTTTGGGGGTTGGTGCCTCATCGTATCGTTCACTTCGATGTGCCATCGGAATATTATGTATGCACCATTCCTTTGTCTATCTTTCTCAATTGGGGATTGCCTGAAAGTTTTACCGCAAGGTTATTCAAGGGGGAAGTTCTGATGGATGAAGAATACGAACGCTATGCCGACTATGACCGCTTGCTGATGGAGAATTGGTACACTGACCTTTCGTCTCCATCAGCTAACCAGCAAACCGTTTTGTTAGAAATGCAATGCCGTCTGTTACGCTTGTCCGCTCACGTTTCAGCTGAAACCTCAACCAATCCGACTTTACCGGCAGGAGAGAGAAACCTGATTGAGCAGATGACACTCTACATTGCCCGCAACTATCATCGGACCATTCGTTTGGCCGACATCGGGAAGGCCGTGGGGCTTCATCCCGACTATGCTAATGCGTTGTTCAAGAAGGCATTCGGACACACACTCAATGCACACTTGATTATAGAAAGAATCACCCAAGCACAACGTTTGTTGCTGACGACTGATACCCCCATCGTTGAGATTGCATACACTTGTGGTTTCAACTCTGTCAGTTGTTTCAACACCGCCTTCCTGAAATCCACTGGTTGTACACCAAGGGATTATCGGAAGAAGGTGTTGAACAAATAACTCAATCATTTATCCTATATCGTGCCCAATCGAACAGGGCGCGGCCACCTTCTCCCGTCGTGTTGTAGCAAAAGAGGGCAGGGCGCACACCTTTCCAATGGCCGAACTTCATGGCAAAAGGTTCTCCGATAGGGGTGAATGCCTTGTCATTGTCAACATAGGACCAAGAGAAGCTATATACATTGCCGATGCCATCGAGGTGGAGGCGCAAATAAACGGTGCTCTTGGTGACGAGTGATGAGTTACCAGCTACGGGTGACGAGTTTTGTGTTGCTTGTAGCTCATTACTCGTAGCTCTTCTGAACTTGTCACTGGCCGTGGCTTCATCTTCGCCGACATAGATATAAAGCTTTCCACCTTCCTTCTTGATGCCTATCTGATGGTTGACCTTACCCATGCAAGCCAATCCGGCATGGTCTCCATCCTTCAGAGAGGACACATTCAGTTTGATGGTGAACTCTCCACGATACCCCATAGACTTTTGTGTAAGGGTATTGCGTGCCTTCTTGAACGATTCGCTTGGGAGGGCATGGAGGGTGAGGTATCCCTTGCGCTCGGTGAGCGACCAGGCATTATCCACGGGATTGTGGTTGAATTGCCATTGAAGCCCAAGGTTAGTGGCATTGAAATCGTCGCTGGTGGCGATAGATGCACTAGATAATATAGAATCACTAGATAATCTAGACAATCTAGAATCCCTAGAGCCACTAGACAATCTAGAGCCACTAGACAATCTAGAATCACTAGACAATCTAGAATCTCTATAATCACTAGATAAAGCAGACTCCTCTGACTCTGATGTTGCCATCTTCCAACCGGGCATCCGCCAAGCGGGTACCGGTTCGCCAATGCCGTTCATGTCCTGGTCAACACCGATGACGGGCCATCCGTCGCGCCAATGCATCGGTTGCAGATGCACTACACGTCCGATGGGATTAAACTGCTGGAAATGGAGGAACCACCATTCACCGTCGGGTGTATCCACCATCGCCCCTTGGTGAGGGCCGTTGATGTTGGTCATGCCCTGCTCGAGCACCACCTTCTTTTCGTAGGGGCCATAGATGTTGCGTGAGCGGAGGATGGTCTGCCATCCGCTCTCCACACCACCTTCGGGGATGGACATGTAGTAGTAACCGTCTCGCTTGTGAATCTTCGTCCCTTCGGCCACGGGGCCAGTGTAAACCGTGCGTCCTTCGTCGAGCAGGCGTTTTCCATCGGGCGACATCTTGTGGATGATGATAGGGCCTGCCCCATGCTTGCTCCGTCCGAGATAGGCCTGTCCGTCCTCATCCCAGAAGGGGCAGGGGTCTTCCCATTTCTCCACCTTCTCGACAAGATGAAGAGGTGTCCACGGGCCACGAGGGTCGGTGGCTTGTGTCATGAAGAGCCCTTCGTGAGGGGTACAGAAGAACACCCAAAACTTTCCGTCGTGGTAGCGGATGGCCGGTGCCCACGAGCCTCCGGCATAGCGTTCGTTCGTGTCCCACTTGGGGAAATCGAGGCGGTCATAGAGTTGGGCAATCAGTGTCCAGTTCACCAGGTCGGTCGATTCCAACACCTGCATACCCATGAAGTGGAAGTCCGATGCCACCATATAATATTTGTCGCCCACGCGAATAGCGTCAGGGTCGGAGTAGTCGGCATTCAGGATGGGGTTCACATAGGTGCCGTTCCCCTGGTCGCCCCATGCGGTCACTACCTTCGTTTCGCTCTGTGCCATCGTGGCCGGAGCCATCAGGCTACCCAACAGGAGGGTGGATAGTATCTTTTTCATTTGCTATTGATTGTTTATTGTTATCGGCCTTCCGGCCTTATTGGTCTTATTGGACTAATTGGCCTTATTAGACTAATTGGTCTTATTAGCCTTTTTGGCATTGTTGGCCTTATTGGCCCTTAATGGCTCTTATCAGCTTACCTCTCCACAAAGCCATCCATGATTACCGTCGGAGTGCCTTTGCTGTCGAAGGCTCCTAATTTGTATTGGCGGGGATTGCATTGGGGTTCCCAGTAGAAGACACCACGACAACGGCCGTTCGTCTCGGTGCGGGCCTCGCGGATGACGCGGGCAAGTTGGCGACGGCCTTCCTCCATCACTTCGGGATGACGTTCATCCACCTCGAAGCCTGTCTCCACAATCATCACGTCGCACCCGAACTTCTCGCTCACACGGCGGATGTTGGCTATGCAATCGGTAATTATCTGGTCGGCTTGCAACGTGGAGTCACCATTGATGGCCCAATAGGGATAGAGCGACATGCCTATCATGTCGAACTTGCCGCCATGCTTGAGCACGATTCCCAAGTTGTGGTCATACAGTTCGGGCAGGTGTCCGCGGTCGAGATGGACAATGACGATGGCATTGGGGAAGACCTCCTTCACAGCATCGTATCCAGCACCGATGAAGCCGGCATACTGCTCGGGATGAGTCTCGATGTGGCCCATCGAATAGGTGACGGTGGTGTTGCCCTTCTCATCCTTTATTTCCCAACCGCGCTCGTCGGTCTTCACATTCCACAGCATACCGTTGGCCGTCTCGTTGCCCACCTGCACCCAACGTGGCTCCACGCCGTTTTCTTTCAAAAGGGTGAGCACCTCGACGGTATGGTTGCGAAGGTCTTGCTTCATCTCTTCATACGAATGTCCCATCCATGCCTTGGGGATAGGCTGCTTGGCAGGGTCGGCCCACCAGTCGCTGTAGTGGAAGTCTATCATCACGTCCATGCCCAACTTCTTGGCACGCAAGGCCATGGCAAGCACCTCTTCCTTACCACACGAACCACCACGCGGATTGACCCAGACGCGGAGGCGGATGGCCGAAATCTGATAATCATTCTTCAGCAGCTCCAGGCATTCGCGCTCGTTGCCCGCCGTGTCGAAGAACTTCTGTCCGCGAGCCTCCTGTCCCGTGAGGAAACCCACGTCGGCACCTTTTACAAAATCATCTTTTACTGTCTCGTCTTGTGTCGCACACCCCATTGTCAGTATCAGGAGAAGCGACGAAAAAATCATCTTTTTCATGGTTGTAATGTTTAAGTAAATAAAATTCAGGGCAAATGTAATGACAATTTCTGAGAATACAGACACTCATTGGTAAAAGTTGCAAACTTTTCCCTCCTAAATGCGATTTATCCGACAGAAATATCTATCTTTGTGCATTGTTAGTGACGAGCGATGAGCTACGAGCTACAAGAAAAAGCAATGATTCGTTAACCTGCTAATAAAAAGTAATGGGGATATGAAGAAATTAGTTGTTTTGTCAGGTGCCGGCATGAGTGCCGAGAGTGGTATCAGTACGTTTCGCGATGCGGGAGGCCTTTGGGAACAATACCCCGTGGAGGCGGTGGCTACGCCCGAAGGATATGCACGCGACCCGGAGTTGGTGACGCGCTTCTACAACGAGCGCCGACGCCAGTTGCAACACGTGGAGCCTAACCAGGGACACCGCCTGTTGGCCGAAATGGAGAAGGACTTCGACATCACCGTCATCACTCAAAACGTGGACAACCTGCACGAACGGGCAGGAAGCTCACACGTCATCCACCTGCATGGCGAACTGATGAAGGTGACATCGAGCCGCCAGCCGAACAATCCGGACTTCATCCAAGAACTGAAGCCTGAGGAGTGGGAAGTGAAGATAGGCGACTTGGCCAAGGATGGCTCCCAACTGCGCCCCTTCATCGTGTGGTTCGGCGAAGCAGTACCGGCCATTGAAGTAGCGGTGGATTATGTGGAGAAGGCCGACATACTGGTCATCATCGGTACATCGATGAATGTCTATCCCGCCGCCGGATTGCTGCATTACACCTCTCCCCGATGCGAAGTGTTCCTCATCGACCCAAACGAAGTGCGCGTCAATGCCAACCGACCCATCAACATCATCCAAAAGGGTGCCTCGGAAGGGGTGAAAGAACTTTGGGAGACACTGAAGGGGTGAAAGCCCCCTCCAACTCCCCCCAAAGGGGAGAGGGCAAAGTTAAAAAATTCACATCCCAAGGATAGGATTCTGATTGAAAATAGCTATCTTTGCCACGCAATTTACAATAAAGGAGGATACTCGTATGACAACAATGGAACTGAATGCCGAAATCTTCCGTCAGCTGAGCTACATAGCCGACGAAAAGAGTTACATGGACAAAGTGCTTGCCTACATCAAGAAGTTGGTCAAACAACGGGAGAGCGAAGAGCAGACCTCCTTGTCCATTGCCGCCGAAGAACCGGCCCACTATTATACCAAAGCGGAGATATTGGCAGGGTTTGACGAGGCGTGCAAAGAATTGAAGGCACAAATGGATGGCAAATTAGAGTTCAAACCTGCAGAAGATTTACTCAATGAATTGTAACATCACATACTCTCCACAATTTGCCAAGGAACTGAAGCGTTTGGCAAAGAAATAGAAGTCCATCAAACAGGATTATGCAGAATTACTGAATGAACTCCGAAACAATCCACTTATCGGTACTGATTTAGGGAGTAATCTGCGTTAGATACGGATGGCCATCACCGCCAAAGGGAAAGGCAAGCGCGGAGGAGCACGGGTCATTACATATACGGTAATATTTACTACAGAGGATTATGACATCAAATTGCTGACTATCTACGACAAATCCGAACGTGAGAATATTACGGACAAGGAATTGCAACTCATTTTGAAAGAAAACGGATTATAATTAAATAAGAAACATCAACTATACATGTTTTCAGGAATAGTAGAAGAAACCGCCACCGTGGTGGCACTGGTGAAGGAGCAGGAGAATCTGCACCTGACAATGAAGTGTTCATTTGTAGATGAACTGAAGATTGACCAAAGCGTAGCACACAACGGTGTGTGTCTGACCGTAGTGAAGATAGAGAACGGCACCTACACGGTGACGGCCATGAAGGAGACCATCGAGCGGTCGAACCTCGGCCTCTTAAATGTAGGCGACGAAGTGAACGTAGAGCGCTCGATGATGATGAACGGACGTTTGGACGGACACATCGTGCAAGGCCACGTTGACCAGACGGCAGAGTGCATCGCCATCGACGATGCGGAAGGAAGCTGGTACTTCACCTTCCGATATACGTTTGACAAAGAGATGGCACGTCGCGGATACCTCACCGTTGACAAGGGTTCGGTGACGGTGAACGGTGTAAGCCTCACGGTGTGCAATCCCACGGACGACACCTTCCAAGTGGCTATCATCCCATATACTTACGAGCACACCAACTTCCACGCCTTCAAGGTTGGTAGCCGTGTAAATATCGAGTTCGACATCATCGGCAAGTATATCAGCCGAATCAATCAATATTGATAGAGAGAAGAGCTACGAGCTACGAGTGACAAGTTGCCATACGGCACAGACAAGCCACTCGTAGCTCGTAGCTTGTCACTAATAACTGAATTATGGATTTCTTAGAATTAGTCAAAGCCCGCCAAAGCGACCGTGCGTATGACACGAGCCGCCCCGTAGAGCAGGAGAAGTTGGAGCGCATCCTCGAAGCCGCCCGTTTGGCCCCCTCGGCTTGCAATGCCCAACCATGGAAGTTTGTAGTAGTGACCGACCCTGAACTTGCCATCAAAGTGGGCAAGGCTTCGGCGGGTCTTGGCATGAACAAGTTTGCCAAGGATGCTCCCGTGCACATCCTTATCGTGGAGGAGAGCATGAACATCAAGTCGCTTCTCGGTAGTAAAATCAAAGAAAAGTATTTCCCCCTTGTAGATATAGGCATTGCCGCTTCGCACATTAGCCTCGCAGCCGAAGCAGAAGGACTCGGCTCGTGCATACTCGGATGGTTCGACGAAAAGGGGATAAAGGAGCTGGTAGGTATCCCTCAAAAAAAGCGCCTCTTGCTCGATATCACCATCGGTTACTCCCTCAAACCCAAGAAACCGAAAGTGCGTAAACCAAAAGAAAAGGTGATTTCGTATAACAAGTATTGACAGATGGCACACGGACGAAACGGATGCCACGGACTTAATACAGAAAATAAAATATGTAAAAAATAATCTGCGTAAGTCTGTGGCATCCGTTTCGTCCGTGTGCCATCCTTCTACTCTCTCTTACAGTTCTTTCAACAACACTTCGCTCTCCTTATAATAAGCCTCCTTGGCACGCGCAAGGGCTTGCCATTCGTGGCTATACTCGCCCGTGTGGTCAATCTTGAAGTTTTCGGAGCCATCCACATCAATACGTTTCAACACCTCTTTTACCGTCAAGCGGTTGGTGTCTTCAGCAGGCAGGTAGATGATGTTGTCACTCTTGTCATCCTCAGCCACAGGATATAGCAACTCCAAGTCCTGCAACTCATAAAGCACTTCGTTGACAATACGGATAGGAATACGGTGCATACGCGAAAGTTCTTGCGCCGTATAAGGATGTTCACCATTGGCAAAACGCTTGCAGATGGCACTCATCATCAGAATACAGAGGAAATCGTGATAGCGACGACTGATATTGCGTGCATCCTTCTCGAAATTGTAAATCTCCACATTCTGGCTGGCGTATGTGAGTTGCGCACCGAAGAGGCAGATGCACCACGAAATCTGTGTCCACAAAAGGAACAGAGGAATAGCGGCAAAAGAACCATAGATGGCATTGTATCCTGTCACCCATATCTGGCTATTGATATAGAAGTATTGCAAAAATTGAAAGGCTATACCCGCCACTATACCAGGAAGAAAGGCATTACGGAACTTCACCTTGGTATTGGGCATAAACACGTAAAGCGCAATCAGCATCAACGAAGTGAATGCAAAAGGTATGGCTCGGATAAGTAACTTTACGAAAGGAGCCATCAACTCGAACTGTTCAAGGTCCTTGAGCATGGTGGACATGAAGACAGAAAGACCACCCGACACAACGATAAGTATCGGCAAGAGGAGGAAAATGGAGAAGTAATCCGTAATCTTGCGGAAAAGGCTTCGCGGCTTCTTCACCTGCCATATTTGGTTGAAGTTGCGCTCGATGTTGTCCGTCAATGTGAGCACCGTCCAAAGCAACATCACGAGGCCTACTCCGATGAAGATGCCACTCTGTGCATGTGCAAGATACGAATCAATCCACCCGAGCAACGTCTCTACTACCAAACTCTGTCCCTCGAATCCCTGGCGTATCTGCATCTCCATGAGGTTGGCAAACCCGAATCCTCGCGCAATGGCAAAGAGGATGGCAAAGATGGGTACAATCGATAGCAACGTACTATAAGTCAATGCCGATGCACGGTTCACAATACGGTCGCGCACAAAACGCTGTACCGTCAGCATCAATACCTTTAATATATTATAGAGACGGTAGGTGAGGGGATTGACATCATCCTTGGTAACACGCCAGATTCCTTCATCAAGGAAGGTGCGCAGGTCTTTGAAGGTCATTATCAGTTTCATGATTCAAAATCAATTATCAGCTACGGACTATAAGTTGCCATACATATTTTAGACACGGATGACACGGCTTTTTGTCTTCTGATAGGATATTGCTTGCGTGATAGTTCGGATTATACGGTTGATTATTCTCAAAAAAAACATTCGCGTTTTATCCGTAGAAATCCATCCCCTGCCGCATGGAAACCGTGTCATCCGCGTCATCCGTGCCTAAAAAGAGAAAGCAGCCGGCCTATAAGCCGGGTTCTGTACCTCCCGAAAAGAGAGGCGCCTGTCATTTATCTACACCGCCTGTCACCAGACGGCTCCAGCGAGCTACCCTCCGGCTTGGGCGGGCTACCCTCATAGCGCCGGTTTACATGCTCTTACAACTCCCAAGGCAGACAGCTCGTATGTCACCACACGACTGGTAAGCTCTTACCTTGCCTTCTCACCCTTACCTCTCCGAAGAGGGGCGGTTATTTTCTTCTCCACTACTCAACCCTCGCGGATTGCTTGCCGTTAACAAGTGGGATGCCCTATGTTGCCCGGACTTTCCTCTTTCCCCGAAGGGCCAGCGACAGACCGTCCGACTGCTTTCAGCGTGCAAAGATACAAATAATATCTGTTACATTATCTTATTCTTGGGAGAACTTGATTGATTTCATCCCAACCAACTTGTCATAGCGTCCACCAAACGGACGATGATAGACAAGAATCAAGTATTCGTTTTCCGTCTCGTAAAAATTACCTGCGGCAGGTGCGGTTTGCCCCACATGGCTACCATCCGGCACAAACAGATACAACCAATTGTATACTCCCATCTTTACCAATTGAACGCCTTCGTAATTACGTGTTTGCTCATTATAAGTAAGTGAGTAAGAGGGCGTAAACTGGTTATAAGTAAACTCTCCGTTTAAGTAGAATTTGCCGTTAGGGAGTGGATTGTCAAACCCCTCCAATGTGAAGTGGACGAAGAGATAGTCGGCTTCAGTTTCGGTGTCTTGTGCCATATCATAACGAATGAAGTAACGTCCGTTTTGATCTTCGTCGTAGCTATAATTCGTTCGTGATTGGTCAGGATAGAGGGTTGCATGATAATAGGGGTCAAAGAATTGCATTTTCTCTACATCCTGATAACCATAGTGCATATTGAACACTTCAAAACGACGGTATTCGTTTCCGGCAGGGAAGATAAGTTTAGTATTATGCACAAATTGCATTTGCCCAGGTTGCAGATAGGAGGGTTGGAGGTCGGTCACACAATTATCCGTTCGCAGATTTTGATAGACACGTGTCTTGAATTCGGCTTGCGGCGATGTGACATTCATACCTGGATAATTCACCGTAAAACTGACTTGTTGATGACTATCATTGGTGTCTATGTCCGTATTGCTACTAACCTCGGCAGAAATACCTACGCGAGGTTCGATAACAGAGAAACAGGCTTGTGCTACGGGATTGTCCTCGCCATCCTCGCCATAGATACTAACCACATAATTGCCCGACACCAACAATTGTGCCTCGTCGTTGGGAAGCGTAAACTTGTAGTGGGTATAGAGCATGGTTGTGTTCAGTGAGTTTTGGTAATCCTCTATCACATTGTCGTTGAATCCTTGCAGATAATCCGTATCAAACAGGTCGCTGGGTGTCCAATCGGCATTGCAATGGGTGATTTTATAGGTATAACGGTGGTATTCGTGCGTCAACTCGTCGAACGAAATCTCCACCTTGTCGGGTGTGTTCAAATGGATGATGGGAGGCGCCATCCAATTGTCGTTGGCAATCACTTGCAACGTCTTTATGTGCGGCACATTCACACACGTGGTTTGTGCCATAGCCATGTGAAGGCTTGCCCATACGAGAAGGGTAGTCAGCAGTACTTTCTTCATCTCTTTTTTTTTCCTTTACCTGAGAACTATTTTTTTCAGGTACACTAACAAAATTTTGCAGGTAAAGGATTCATTTACTCCTTACCTTTTAATATTTCTTCCAACTTCAGCAACTCATCGCGGTATTGTGCCGCTTCGATGAAATCGAGTCTCTTGGCTGCTTCCGTCATCAGTTTACGGGTACGAGCAATGCTCTTCTCCAGTTGCGGACGGCTCATGTATTCAACAATCGGATCGGCCGCTATGCTCAGCTCAGGGTTTTCCTTACCATAGCCCTGGGTTAAGGCAGGTTCATCCCAAGGCTGAGGTTGGCTGTTTATAAGGTTGCCCATCTTGCGCTCCTTCTTGATTTGTTGAGGCACAATGCCGTTCGCCTCGTTATATGCCAATTGCTTCTCGCGCCTGCGGTTGGTTTCGTCAATGGTCTTCTGCATACTTTCGGTAATGTTGTCCGCATACATGATGACCTTGCCATTGATGTTTCGTGCCGCACGTCCGGCCGTTTGTGTCAACGAGCGATGGCTACGTAGGAATCCTTCCTTGTCTGCATCCAAGATGGCCACAAGCGACACTTCGGGCAAATCCAATCCTTCGCGCAACAGATTCACACCTATCAACACATCGTAGATACCCGCCCTCAAGTCGTCCATAATCTTCACACGTTCAAGGGTATCCACATCGCTATGGATGTAGTTGCAACGCACATCATTGTCCAACAGATATTCGGTCAACTCCTCAGCCATTCGCTTCGTGAGGGTGGTTATCAAAATGCGTTCTTCGCGCTCAACACGTTGTTGGATTTCCTCCATCAAATCATCTATCTGATTGAGGCTTGGACGTACTTCAATGACAGGGTCGAGCAATCCCGTCGGACGGATAACCTGTTCGACTACAATACCTTCGCTACGAATCAACTCATAATCGGCCGGAGTGGCGCTCACGTAGATGGTTTGCGGTGTCATCTCCTCAAACTCCTCGAACTTCAACGGACGGTTATCCAACGCGGCAGGGAGGCGGAAACCATACTCCACCAGATTGACTTTTCGCGCACGGTCACCTCCATACATGGCCCGTATCTGAGGTACACTCACATGGCTTTCGTCAATCACCAGCAGGAAGTCCTTTGGAAAGAAATCGAGCAGGCAATAGGGGCGTGTGCCAGCTTCGCGCCCGTCAAAATAGCGCGAATAGTTCTCAATGCCCGAGCAATGTCCCAATTCGCGAATCATCTCCATATCATACGTCACCCTTTCGTGCAAGCGTTTGGCCTCAAACTCTTTGCCAATTTCTCGGAAGTAATTTTCTTGAAGCGTCAAGTCATCCTCAATCTGATGAATGGCCCTGAGGGTACTCTCCTTGGTGGTCATAAAGAGGTTGGCCGGATAGATTTTGTACTCGTCGAATGCACCAAGGCGCATACCCGAAACCGCGTCCACCTCTTCGATAGCATCAATCTCGTCATCCCAAAACATGACGCGAAGCAGATTGTCGGCGTATGCCAAATAAATATCTACCGTATCGCCCTTCACGCGGAAATTGCCACGTTGGAAAATAATGTCGTTGCGTTGGTATTGCATATCCACCAACCGACGGAGGAACACATTGCGGTCAAGCAACTTGCCACGCTTTATTTCAATGACATTCTCATAGAAGTCGGCCGGATTTCCCATACCATAGATGCATGATACGGAAGAAACCACCACCACATCTTTCCGTCCAGAGAGTAGGGAAGAGGTAGCCGCCAACCGCAACTTGTCAATTTCGTCGTTGATGGCAAGATCCTTTTCTATATAAGTGTCGCTACTGGGCAAATAGGCTTCGGGTTGGTAATAGTCGTAGTAAGAGACATAATACTCCACCGCATTGTTTGGGAAGAAACTCTTGAACTCACCATACAACTGGGCAGCCAGCGTCTTGTTGTGGCTCAATACCAAAGTAGGCTTATTGATATTCTTGATTACGTTGGCAATGGTAAATGTTTTTCCCGAACCCGTCACACCCAACAACGTCTGTGCCGGAAGTCCTTGACGGATTCCTTCGGTCAATTGGGCAATGGCTTCAGGTTGGTCACCTGTCGGCTTGTAATCAGATATCAATTCAAAATTCATACACTCAGTTGTCTCTTGGTTATGAAAAAGCGTGTAAAATTACGCATAATATTTCGTAGTAGCCAACAACATTGGAAAAGAAAATGGGAAAACCTGCATTTTTTTGTACGAATTAGGAAAATATGCCGTATCTTTGCAGGGTTATTAATATTATTGAGGTGGAAACATCCTTTAAAACTATAAAAAACATTATACAGAAATGAAACCTACATTGTTCGTATTGGCTGCCGGTATGGGTAGCCGTTATGGTGGTTTGAAGCAGTTGGACGGATTGGGTCCCAATGGTGAAACCATCATGGATTATTCAATCTTCGATGCCATCCGTGGCGGATTCGGCAAGATTGTATTCGTTATTCGTAAAGACTTCGAACAAGACTTCCGCGAGAAAATTATCAGCAAG
This sequence comes from Bacteroidaceae bacterium, assembly GCA_017517605.1. GTDB lineage: Bacteria > Bacteroidota > Bacteroidia > Bacteroidales > Bacteroidaceae > Phocaeicola_A. Next base: position 5,452 of record JAFWYQ010000093.1, on the reverse strand, counting down.
TACGAGAACCACATCCCCGTAGAGCTCGTTTTCCAAGCTATTGACGACCTGCCTGCAGGCTTCACTTGCCCTGCCGAGCGCGTAAAGCCTTGGGGAACCAACCACGCCGTGTTGATGGGTAAGGACGTTATCAACGAACCTTTTGCTGTTATCAATGCCGACGATTTCTATAGCCGCGATGCTTTCGCCGTACTTGGCAAATGGCTGAACGAACTTCCCGAAGGACAGGAGAATAAATATTGTATGGTAGGCTTCCGAGTAGGCAACACCTTGTCCGAGAATGGCTCTGTAGCCCGTGGCGTATGCGAAAAGAACGAACAGAACCACTTGACAACCGTAGTTGAACGCACCGAAATCATGCGCGTGGATGGTCCCATCTGCTACAAGGACGAAGAAGGCAAGTGGGTTGCCGTAGAGGACAACACACCCGTATCCATGAACATGTGGGGATTCACTCCCGACTACTTCAGACACTCCGAGGAGTACTTCATCGAATTCTTGAGCGACCCCAAGAACTTGGAAAACCTCAAAGCCGAATTCTTCATCCCCTTGATGGTGAACAAACTCATCAACGATGGCACTGCTACCGTAGAGGTACTCGATACAACCAGCAAGTGGTTCGGTGTGACATACGCAGCTGACCGTCAAGGTGTAGTTGACAAGATTCAGGCTCTCATCGATGCCGGTGAATATCCTGCAAAGTTGTTTTAAAAAGAAAAATAAAAGACCCTCCCCCTTACCCCTCCACAAGGGATGTGAGTAGATAGTTTTTGCTACACTATTCACTCCCCTCACTTGGGAGGGGCAGGGAGGAGGGTCCGTTAATATAAGAAACGAATATGAGCGTTGACGACAAGAAAATCATCTTCTCAATGGTAGGCGTATCAAAAGCCTTCCAAGCCAACAAACAAGTATTGAAAGACATCTACCTGTCGTTCTTCTATGGTGCCAAGATTGGTATCATTGGTTTGAACGGTTCAGGTAAGAGTACCTTGCTGAAAATCATTGCAGGTCTTGAAAAAAGTTACCAAGGTGAAGTGGTATTCTCGCCTGGTTATAGTGTAGGATACCTTCCTCAGGAACCCCAACTTGACCCTGAAAAGACGGTGAAGGAAATCGTGATGGAAGGCGTGCAACCCATTGTGGATGCGCTGGCCGAATATGAAGAAATCAACAACAAGTTCGGTCTTCCCGAATACTATGAGGACCCCGACAAGATGGATGCCCTCTTTGCCCGTCAAGCCGAACTGCAGGACGTGATAGACAGCACCGATGCCTGGAACCTCGATTCAAAACTCGATCGTGCTATGGATGCTTTGCGTTGTCCGCCCGACGAGCAATTGGTAAAATACCTGTCAGGAGGTGAACGTCGTCGTGTGGCTCTGTGCCGTCTGCTCCTTCAGAAACCCGACATTCTGTTGCTCGACGAGCCTACCAACCACCTCGATGCCGAAAGTATCGATTGGTTGGAGCAACATCTGCAGCAATACGAAGGTACGGTTATTGCCGTTACCCACGACCGCTACTTCCTTGACCACGTAGCCGGATGGATTCTCGAACTCGACCGTGGCGAAGGTATTCCTTGGAAGGGGAACTACAGCAGTTGGCTCGACCAGAAGACCAAACGCATGGAGATGGAGGAGAAGACCGCCAGCAAGCGTCGCAAAACCCTGCAACGCGAGTTGGAGTGGATCAACATGTCTCCCAAGGCACGTCAAGCCAAAGGTAAAGCCCGTCTGAACTCTTACGACAAGTTGCTCAACGAAGACCAGAAGGAGAAGGAAGAGATACTCGAAATCTATATCCCCAACGGCCCTCGTCTTGGAAACAAGGTCATCGAAGCCATCAATGTGGGCAAAGCATTTGGCGACAAGGTTCTCTTTAACGACCTCAACTTCATGCTTCCGCCCAATGGTATCGTAGGTGTTATCGGACCCAATGGTGCAGGTAAGACCACACTCTTCCGCCTTATCATGGGATTGGAAAGCGTTGACAACGGTACATTCGAAGTGGGCGAAACGGTGAAACTTGCATACGTTGACCAGCAACACAAGGATATTGATCCCGAAAAGAGCGTGTATGAAGTAGTAAGCGGTGGAAGCGAACTCATCCGTATGGGTGGCCGCGATGTCAATGCCCGTGCCTACTTGAGCCGCTTCAACTTCTCAGGTGCCGACCAGACAAAACTTTGCGGTATACTCTCCGGTGGTGAACGCAACCGTCTGCATTTGGCCATGGCATTGAAGGAAGAGGGCAACGTACTCCTCCTTGACGAGCCTACCAATGATATTGACGTAAACACCTTGCGTGCTCTCGAAGAAGGTCTCGACGAGTTTGCAGGATGTGCCGTCATCATCAGCCACGACCGTTGGTTCCTCGACCGCATCTGTACCCACATCCTTGCATTCGAAGGCGATGGTAACGTTTTCTACTTCGAAGGTTCATACTCCGAATACGAGGAGAACAAGATGAAGCGTCTCGGCCAGGAAGAACCCAAGCGCACCCGTTATCGCAAGTTGATGGAAGATTGATTTAGTGATTAGTGAATAGCTACTAATGAATAAAGTTATACATTAAGCTGAGTCCTATAAATTCGTCTTAATTCACAGCTTATAATTACAAAAGAAGCCGCGTCATCGCTATGACACGGCTTCTTTTTTTGTGTGGGTCAGCGACTCATCGCAAGCCACCTCCCCAAGGAATCTAAAATCTATTACTATGAAAAACACATGAAGATAACACACATTATATGGGATTTGTTCACGACAAAGATGAATAATCCCAAAATCTTATATTCAACAAAACAACCTCCACACCGCCATCACCCCCTTGGCCAAATCCAAGGTATAGGATGCACGCGCCAACAATGTATCTATCCACAATACTTCGGCAGGAGGAGGCACCAGCAAGCGGTGCAGGCGTTTTTTCACCTCGCTCCGTTCGTGTTGCAACATTGCCTGCAACTCCATCCGTTGCCTACGGATGGTATCCAACGTAGGATAGGAGAGTGATTCATTCTTATTCATAATGCAAAAGAATCATAAGTTGAACAATTTATAGACAAATCTGGTAATCGGACGTACAATCAACCACCTTCGGCTCAAATAAATACCACACCCGATAATCAGATAAGCCGCAGCTACAATAATGTGTCCCACCGCCAAACTACCTGTAACCGTAGCCAGCAATTGCACACAAAATGCCCCCATATAAAAGATAATCATCATCCCCAATCCCACCAAAAGGAATGTCAGAGTCATGGCCGCCAACAACACTATTATCTTCTCCACCGCCACAAGCCGCAAGCATTCACCATAAAGCCGCACCATCCTCTTCACCTGTCTCCATAAGTCCGTCAGATTATCTAATTTTTCATCCATTTCCATCATATATTAATAGTGACGAGCTACAATATAAACGCAGCTCATCACTCCATAACACCAATATCCCGCAAAAAGTTTTCATTTCAGCACATTTTTGCTTACCATAGGCACAATAAAAGTGAAAAATCCGCCACTTTGTTCGTAAATCTTAAAAATTCTTCGTTACTTTGCACATCAGAATAAAATAAAACAAACAATAATAAAAAGAAAACGTATGAAAAAGTATTTATCTCTGGCTTTTGGCCTTTGTGTGACAATGGCATTCACTTCATGCAAGTCAAGTGAAAGTGCATATAAGAAAGCGTATGAAAAAGCCAAACAACAAGAGTTGGCACAGACTCCTGCTGAAGAAGCCGTAGAGGTAGCTCCCGTACAGACAGCCCCAGTTCAGTCTGCCCCTGCAGCCGCAACATCAGCCGTAGTTCGCGAGGAGAAAGTGACCGTAGTATCGGGTAATGCACTGAACGATTTCAGTGTGGTATGTGGCAGCTTTGGTTCACAAGTTAATGCCAACAATTTGAAGAATGAGTTGGATGCCGCCGGATACAATGCTGTAGTGGCCTACAATGCCAGCAACAACATGTACCGCGTTATCGTCAGCACACACCCCACCCGCGAAGCGGCTGCACAAGCACGCGAGCAGTTCAAGGCACGTTATGCCAACGACACTGCCCATCCCGATTTCCAAAAGGCTTGGTTGCTCTACAATGTAAAGTAACAATTTCTTTTACCTAATAATATATAAGTTGCCATACAGATGATGATACAATCTGCATGGCAACTTTTTTATGTTCTAAATAGTTTTTACACCGTATGGTAAATTCATACATGTTTTCAATGGGATTTTTCCCTCCTTGTTTCCATAAAAAGCGTTATCTTTGCCACGATAAAACGAAAAGTTCTGTATAAAGATGATTCAGGAATACCAACTCCGTGTGCTTCCTCAAGTGGCGGCAAGCGAACAGGCTCTCATAGAATATGTATCCCGCGAGAAGGGGATGGATGCACGCACCATCAAGGCTGCGCGTGTGTTGAAACGTGGGATTGATGCCCGTCAACGTACAATATATGTAAATCTGACGGTGCGGGTGTTTGTGAACGAAATGCCTCCGAAGGAAGATTTTGTTCGCACCGAGTACCCCAACGTGGAGGGACGACCACAGGTGATAGTTGTAGGAGCAGGCCCTGGAGGATTATTTGCAGCACTGAGGTTGATTGAACTTGGTCTCTGTCCCGTAGTGGTAGAAAGGGGAAAGGATGTACACTCCCGACGGACAGACATTGCCCGCATATCGCGCGAACATGTGGTGGATGCTGAGTCAAACTACAGTTTTGGTGAAGGTGGTGCAGGGGCATACTCTGACGGAAAGCTCTTCACACGAAGCAAAAAACGCGGCTCGGTGGAGAAGATTCTGAATGTATTCTGCCAACATGGTGCCAGCACCTCCATTCTGTCAGATGCCCATCCGCACATCGGCACGGACAAGTTGCCTGGAGTTATCGAAAATATGCGTAACACCATCATCCAATCTGGAGGTGAGGTACACTTCGAGACGCGCATGGATGCATTGATTATCGAAAAGGAGGAGGTAAAGGGAATCGTCACCCACACAGGTAAGGAGTTTATGGGACCTGTCATCCTTGCAACCGGACATTCAGCCCGTGATGTATTCCGCTGGTTACATTCCAATGGAGTTACACTTGAGGCAAAAGGATTGGCTGTAGGTGTGCGTTTGGAACACGAAGCCCACTTGATTGACCAGATACGTTATCACAACAAGAATGGACGAGGCAAGTATCTGCCCGCTGCCGAATACAGCTTTGTAGCGCAAGCGGGAGGTAGGGGAGTGTATAGCTTCTGCATGTGTCCGGGAGGTTTTGTAGTGCCTGCCGCTACAGGTCCCGAGCAGGTGGTGGTCAACGGCATGTCGCCCAGCAATCGAGGTGGACGATGGAGCAACTCGGGGGGTAGTGGAAATACATCCCGAAGATGTACTGAAAGAGAATTTGCTCCCCGAAGATGAATCGATGAATGATGCCTTGGTGATGATGCGTTTTCAAGAGAAGAT
>JAFWYQ010000092.1 GCA_017517605.1 Bacteroidaceae bacterium | reverse complement strand
CCTGTACGATGATATGGTGTCGACCTTCACACGCGAGAAGAACCCTTCGTTTGAATTTTGCGAAGCCGACTATTTCCTTGCCTGCGATGCCAACGGAAAAGTTGTGGGACGTGTGGCGGCCATCATCAACCACCGTAGCAACGAGGCTTGGGAAACCAAAAACGTACGCTTCGGATGGATTGACTTCATCGACGACACAGAGGTGAGCAAGGCATTGCTCGACACCGTAGCCGCATGGGGAAAAGAGCGGGGGATGACCACCATGCAGGGTCCCATGGGATTTGTCGATTTGGATGCCGAAGGATTGCTCATCGAGGGATTCGACCAACTGAGCACCATGGCCACCATCTACAATTATCCCTATTATCAGGCACACCTCGAGCAATACGGATTGGAGAAGGACAACGATTGGGTGGAGTTCAAGATAAACATCCCCGATGCCATCCCTGACAAAATGAAGCGCATAGCCGACCTCATCAGCCGCAAGTATGGATTGCACGTCAAGAAGCTGAAGGACATGAAGGAGGTGAACGAGGGAAACTACGGACAGAAGATTTTCAACCTCATCAACGACGAATACTCCCACCTCTATGGCTATTCGCGCATGTCGCAAAAACAGATTGACCAGTATGTGAACATGTATCTGCCCATCCTCGACCTGCGTATGGTGACACTGATTGAGGATGCCGAGGACAACCTCGTGGGTGTGGGTGTATCCATGCCCTCGCTCTCCAAAGCCCTTCAGAAGGCCAAAGGAAAGATGCTCCCCTTCGGATGGTGGCACTTGCTGAAAGCGTTGCGATTCAACCGCCCGAAGACCCTCGACCTGATGCTGGTGGCCGTGAAGCAGGAGTATCAGAACAAAGGGGTGAACTCACTGCTCTTCACCGACCTTATCCCCACCTATCAGGCGTTGGGATTCAAGGACGCCGAGAGCAATCCCGAAATGGAGACCAACAACAAGGTACAGGCCCAATGGGAGTACTTCGACACCACCCAACACAAGAGAAGAAGAGCGTATAAGAAAAGTATATAATAAGTTGACAAGACACAAGTTGACGAGTTGACAAGGCCATGCGGCACTGAATCCTCGTCAACTCGTTAACTCGTCAACTCGTCAACTATAAGAACATGGAAGAACTTAACCTTAACCTGAATCCTGATGCTCCCGCGGTGGAGTACAACGAAGACAATATCCGCCACCTGAGCGATATGGATCATGTGCGCACCCGTCCGGGTATGTACATCGGTAAATTGGGCGACGGAAGCCATAGCGACGACGGTATCTACGTGTTGCTGAAGGAGGTTATCGACAACAGCATCGACGAATTCAAAATGAATGCCGGCAAGCGCATCGAGATTGACATCGACGAGAATCTGCGTGTCAGTGTACGCGACTATGGCCGCGGTATTCCCCAAGGAAAGATGATCGAAGCCGTCAGTGTGCTGAACACAGGCGGTAAGTACGACAGCAAAGCCTTCAAGAAGAGTGTCGGATTGAACGGCGTGGGTGTGAAAGCTGTCAATGCACTAAGCAGTCGCTTCGAGGTGCGCAGTTACCGCGACGGACAGGTACGTCGCGCCACTTTCGAAAAGGGAATCCTGCAAAGCGATGTCACCGAACCGACACAGGATGAGAATGGCACGTACATCTTCTTCGAGCCGGACAACACCCTTTTCCAGAACTACAGTTTCCGTCAGGAGACGGTGGATACCATGTTGCGCAACTACACCTACCTGAACATCGGCCTCGCCATTGTCTATAACGGACGCCGCCTCATCTCGCGCAACGGATTGATGGACCTGCTCAAGGACCGCATGACGGCACAAGAGCTGTACCCCATCGTACACCTCCACGGCGAAGACATCGAGATTGCTTTCACCCACACAAACCAGAATGGCGAAGAGTACTACTCCTTCGTCAACGGACAATACACCCCACTGGGCGGTACTCACCAGAGTGCCTTCAAGGAGCATATCGCCCGCACCATCAAGGAATTTTATAACAAGAACCACGAGTACGGCGACATCCGCAACGGTATCGTAGCCGCCATTGCCCTCAACGTAGAAGAACCCGTATTCGAGAGCCAGACGAAGGTGAAGCTCGGTTCGCTCACCATGTCGCCCAACGGAGTAAGCGTAAACAAGTATGTGGGTGACTTCATCAAGCAAGAGGTTGACAACTACCTGCACAAGAATGCCGATGTGGCAGAGGTGATGCTGCAAAAGATTACCGACTCAGAGAAAGAGCGCAAGGCCATTGCCGGTGTCACCAAACTGGCGCGTGAGCGTGCCAAGAAGGCGAACTTGCACAACCGCAAGCTGCGCGATTGCCGCGTACACCTCAACGACACGAAGGGCGAAACCCGTCAGGATAGCAGCATCTTCATCACCGAGGGAGACTCGGCCAGTGGTTCCATCACCAAGAGCCGCGATGTGAACACCCAAGCCGTGTTCAGCTTGCGCGGTAAACCGCTCAACACCTTCGGCCTGACCAAGAAAGTCGTTTATGAGAACGAAGAGTTCAACCTCCTGCAAGCAGCCCTCAACATCGAGGAGGGAATCGACGGCCTGCGCTATAACAAGGTAATCATCGCCACCGATGCCGATGTGGACGGTATGCACATCCGCCTGTTGATGATAACCTTCTTCCTGCAGTTCTTCCCCGACCTCATCAAGAAGGGACACGTCTATATCCTGCAAACGCCGCTCTTCCGTGTGCGCAACAAGCGTAGCAAAATCAAGAACAAAGCCGTGATTGAAGCTGCTACAAGCGAGAAGGGTGCAAAAAGTGACTTTATCACCCGCTACTGTTACTCCGACGAAGAGCGCATCTCCGCCATCGAGCAGCTTGGTCCTGACCCTGAAATCACTCGATTCAAAGGTTTGGGAGAAATCTCTCCCGACGAGTTCAAGAATTTTATCGGTCCCGAAATCCGCCTCGAACAGGTTTCGCTCCGCAAGAACGACCTGGTAAAGGAACTCCTCGCCTTCTACATGGGAAAGAACACCATGGAGCGACAGAACTTTATCATCGACAATCTGGTTGTAGAGGAGGATAGAGCGGAAGAAGAGGAATGAGACAGTGACGAATGATGAGCTACAAGTGACAAGTGTTATGCAATGAAGACTCATAACTTGTAGCTCGTAGCTAAAAACTAAAGAGGCTATGAAACGAGCGATATTCCCTGGGACATTCGACCCCTTTACCACCGGCCACGCAAGCATTGTGCGCCGGGCACTCACCTTCATGGATGAAATTGTCATCGGTATCGGTGTGAACGAAAAGAAGCGTACCCTACTGCCTACCGAGAAGCGCCTGCAGATGGTGCGCGACTACTATGCGAACGAACCGCGCATCCGCGTGGAGGCATACAGCGACCTCACCATCGACTTTGCCCGCCGTATGGAGGCGGAGTTCATCATCCGCGGCATCCGTTCGGTGAAGGACTTTGAGTACGAGGAGAGCATTGCCGACATCAACCGCCAATTGGCCGGTGTAGAGACTATCCTGCTCTTTACCGAACCCGAACTGACCAACATCAGTTCCAGCGTAGTACGCGAACTGATGAGCTACGGTAAGGACGTAACCCCCTTCCTTCCCGAAGGAATGGAATGGAATTAAAAGTTAAAAATTAAACGTTAAGACTGCAAAGCTGATGAGCTTGCGGACTAATTAAAGAAATGAAAAAAATATTCTCTCCCATAATAGCCCTTCTGCTCTGCACCCTCCCCATGCAGGCACAGAACAACAACCAAGCCCAACAACAAGCTGCGGCCATTGCCCAATCACCCTTGCGCAAGTTGCAATTGGCCGAATTTGCCATCGCCAACCTCTATGTGGATAAGGTGGATGAAGAGAAGTTGGTGGAAGATGCCATCCGGGGTATGCTCGAAAAGCTCGACCCCCACTCTGCCTACTCCAATGCCGAGGAGGTGAAGAAGATGAACGAGCCCCTGCAAGGCAACTTCGAGGGCATAGGTGTACAGTTCAATATGGTGGAAGACACCCTATTCATTATACAACCCGTATCAGGAGGCCCGTCAGAAAAAGTCGGAATTCTGGCGGGTGACCGTATTGTGACAGTAAACGACACCACCATTGCCGGTGTGAAGATGAGCCGCGAGGAAATCATGCGACGTCTGCGTGGCCCGAAGGGTACACACGTGAAGCTGGGCATCAGCCGCCACGGGTTCAACGAACTGCTCACCTTCGATGTGGCACGCGACAAGATACCCCTGCACACCCTCGATGCCGCCTACCTCATCCACAAGGGCATCGGCTACGTGCGCATCAGCAGTTTTGGAGCCACCACACACACCGAGTTTACCGATGCCATCAGCAAACTGAAGAAGCAGGGGATGAAACACCTCATCCTCGACCTGCAGGGCAATGGCGGAGGCTACCTCAATGCCGCCGTGGATATTGCCAACGAGTTTCTTGAAGCAGACGAACTGATTGTCTATACCGAGGGATTGCGCCAACCGCGCCGCGACTTCAAGGCCAAAGGTGACGGCAAGCTGCGCACAGGCAACGTGGTAGTGCTGATTGATGAATATTCAGCATCGGCTTCCGAAATTGTGTCGGGTGCCATACAGGATTGGGACCGCGGACAGGTAGTGGGCCGCCGCTCCTTCGGCAAGGGATTGGTACAACGTCCCCTCGACCTCCCCGACGGCTCCATGATACGCCTCACTACGGCACGCTACTACACCCCTGCCGGCCGTTGCATCCAAAAACCTTACGACGACAAGAAGAAGTACAAGGAAGACCTGAACGAACGCTTCAAGAAGGGTGAGTTCATCCATGCCGACAGCATCCACTTCCCCGACTCGCTGAAATACAACACCCGCAAGCTGGGACGTACCGTCTATGGCGGTGGTGGCATCATGCCCGACTACTTCATCCCCCTCGACACCACACGCTACAACAAATACCACCGCGACCTGGCCGCCAAGGGTAGCATCATCAACACCTGCCTGCGCTACATCGACACACACCGCGAGGAGTTGACCGAACGCTACAAGGACTTCGACACCTTCGACCGCAAGTTTGAAATCACCCCCGAGCTGCTTGACCAATTGGACGAGAACGGCCAAAAGAACGGTGTGAAGTCCGACGAAGCACTCCGCGCCGAAGCCGCCCCCCTATTGAAAGTACAGATGAAAGCCCTCATTGCCCGCGACCTGTGGGAAATGAACGAATACTTCCGCATCATGAACGAAGAGGATGCAAGTATCATGAAAGCAGTAGAGCTGTTACAGGCGATGAAGAAACAATTTTGAGTTATGAGTTCTGAGTCTTGAGTTCTGAGTTGTGAGTTGTGAATTATGAGTTGTGAGTGACCATGCGGCACTCTGACCCACAACTCAGAACTCAGGACTCAGAACTCATCCTCCCCCTTTCCGATACCCCGACGAAGTGAAGGCGGCCAACAGGTCGCCTTTTTCGTTTTGTATCTCTACTATAATATAAGGTACGCGCGAGTGATTCACCACTTCGGTGGCTACGGCATAGATAGTCTCCCCCTCTTTGGCCGAACGGACAAAAGTGATGTTGGCCGTGATGGAGAAGGTCAATTGTCCGTGGCTGTTGGCCACAGCTGCACAAGCCAAATCGGCCAAAGTGAACAGCGCACCACCCTGGCACACACCTCCGGCATTCAGGTGCTCTTTCGTCACGGTCATGCGAGCCTTGGCCCGCCCTTCGCCCACCTCCATCAGTTCGATGCCGGCATTTGCCGCAAAGCGGTCGTTCTTCATGAAATCTTTTATATCCATTGTCAGTCTGTTTTTGAGTGCCGATTGGCCATGCAACACTAAAACTCAGAGTTCACAACTCAGAACTCAGCACTATTCTTGTGTGCAAAGTTACACTATTTTGGGCTTAAAACAGCTAAAAATCCATTCCTCTCTCCCAAAAGTGTATGAAAATCATACAATTTTAAGGCTCAAAAAACGATTTAACGGGTTTTAACACAAAAGTTCTTGCAAGTATCAATATCTTTGTTAGCGGAAAATCACCCCTTCCCTCGCTTAGGAAGAGATACCGCTTGCAGTGGAGGGGTAATACAACTGCTAAAACATAAAAGATGAAAGTAGAAACAGTATCCTATAATACACACTTCAGTACTTCTTAAGAAATACTCCAGTACTTCTTAACAGATACTCCAGTACTTCTTAATAGATACTCCAGTACTTCTTAACAGGTACTGCTGTACCACTTAAGAGAAACTGCAGTGCCTGTAAGGTAAAATTAAAGGAGTACTGACAAATCTTGATTATCAGTTATTTATAACGGTAAAATAGAGAAGAGAATAAATCATTAACAACAACAGACCATCCACTCCCCTCCATACAGGGTGATTGCGAGTTGGCACAGCAATCGGGAAACTTTAGTGATGGAGGGCGGGCTGAGGGAGGAGTTTAAAATAGAAACATTATGCTTGAACACAATTTTTACGTTGCCCGACAGAACATTCGCAAGTACTATTCGCAGAATGTCATCTGTGTGCTCGGCCTTTCGGCCAGTCTGCTTTGTTTTGCCCTGTGTATGCACTTCAGCCGCTACATCATGGGGTACGACAAACACTTTGAGAACTACGAACGCATAGCTCAGGTGTATTTCGATCATCCTCAGGAAAGAACTGTGGGTGTCAACGCTTTGGAAGGAAATCAGATATTGAATGCTACAATGAATACGCTCCAGAGCCGTTGCATGGTTATTGGTGTAGCACAACATGTTCACTACTATCAGGACGAAACGGGTATGGATGTACCCGTGGAGCTGAATGCGGTAGATACAGACAGTGCCTTTGCCGAAGTATTTAGCGTGAAGGTTTTAGCTGGTAGTTGGAAACAGGCGGCCGACTCTCCCAACTCCCTTGTAATTAGTGAATCGAAGGCTTGCTCCCTGTTCGGTTCGGCCGAAAATGCTGTAGGACGTACTTTACATTATGTAAGAAACTATAATATCATTTATACCATCCAAGCCGTAATCGCTGACTTACCACGCAATACGAGCATTTACGATGGAAAGCTGGAAGCCCTGAAACTGAACGATGCCAATAGTCCGCGCCACTGGGAGCATGGCAAAAACTGGCTTGCCGATGTCTATGGTTTGATGCCCGATGGGGTAGAACTGGACGATGTGAGCCGAGAGTTGACAAACAGCGTATTACCTAGCATGACTCACACTTTGGACAATGATCGCACGGGGCAAACCATGGTGGCTGCCCATATTGGGGAAAGTTATGTTGCCAATAGGAAAGTAGTGGTCAGGATTCTAACCATTTTTGGATTACTTGTACTTTCGGTAGGCCTGCTCAATTTCCTCCACTTCCTGGTAGGAAGTATCCTGAACCGTTCGCGCGAATTCAGCCTTCGTCGCATGTATGGTTGTCGCTTGAGCGATCTCTTCTGGATGCTCTTTACGCAGACCTTCCTTTTGCTTGCCACCACTGCAGTCATCTGTATGTATGTGTGTTATGCCTTTATCCCCTTCATACAGATACCTGACCTGTTTGCCGATACCCTTCAGATTGACGAGTCTGTAATGTTGCGCGAGACGGGTGAATACCTCCTTGGCTTACTTCTCCTCTGCACAGTCATCTGTTGGATAGTCAGCTACCGCATCCACCATATCACCATTCAACGGGGCGTGGTGGGGATAAGCAGCGCACCACGCATTCGCCGCCATGTGGGACGCAACCTGATGATGGGCCTGCAATTCTTCATCTGCTGGATATTTGTCAGCCTCACGGTGGGTTTCTACCTGCAAGTGCGGTTTAGCACAGGAACAGTGCTCGGCTCTTTGTCGCGTGCAGAGAAGGAGCAGATTCTCTCCATTCCTCTGAGTGATAAAAAGACACTTATGCACCTCGATGACAAACTGGTATTGATAGACCGCTTGAAAGCTCATGCAGGTGTGAAAGAGGCGCTGGTTATGGACAACATATTAACCGATGTGTCAGGAAGTGGATTGCTTACTGAATGTGGAAATAGCCAAACGAGAATTGATGTACCGTTTTACTGCATTCCTTACAATTACTACCAGTTTGCCGACATTGAGGTAGTACGTGGTGTGTTACCTGAAACTGTCGGACAGATAGCTGCCGACGAAGAATTTGCTTCCCTCTTCGACGAGGATATCCTCGGGCGTGTGTTCTATTTAACTTACAACAACACTCCGCTTACCGTGACGGCCATTGTGAAGAGTGTACCGCGTTCGCTCAAAAGTTATGATTGGGCAAGAATGAAAAAGAATGGTGCCGTATATATGGATGGAAGGGAGTGGAATTCGACTTTTGGCGATGACCGCCTCTATCTGAAATGCCATCCCCAACAGGTGGAGGCTGTCCGCAACTATGTCATGGAGGAGTTGCGCAAGGCGTTTGCCGCCAGCATCGAGCCTGAGGTATATACCCTGATGGACGACATCGAAGCCGCCCAAGGGGTGGAAGTGGCACTACAGGATATCATCCGCTTCTTTGCCATCGTCAGCTTGACCATCACGCTGTTGGGAGTCTATTCGGCCATAACCCTCGACACCGAACGCCGCCGGCGCGAAGTGGCCTTGCGCAAGGTGCACGGAGCACTTTTCCGCGACATCCTGTGGCTCTTCGGCCGCAGATACTTCTATCTGCTGATTATCCCCTTTGTGCTGGCCTTCCCCTTCGTTTACCTGATATTCTACATCCTGAGCCGGAGCTACTCGGCCTATTTCAACTACGGCCCGCTTTTCTGGATAGCCATCTTCCTCAGCGTCGCCTTCTTGGTGGTATGCACCATCCTGTGGCGCATCCTGCAAGTGGCACGTACCCGCCCGGCGGAAGAGATAGCAAAAGGATAGTCCTTCGGAAACTAAAAATTAAAAGTTAAAGATACCCCCTTGTCAACTCGTTAACTCGTCAACTTAAAAACTCAAAAACTATGATACTACATTACCTAAGCCTCGCATGGCAGCAACTGGAAAAGTACCGCCTGCAATCATTGGTCAGCATCGTCAGTTTGGGCATCGGCTTTGCCTGCTTTGCACTGGCAAGCATGTGGATAAAGTATGAAACGACGTATGATGCGTTTCATAAGGATGCGGACAGGATGT
>JAFWYQ010000091.1 GCA_017517605.1 Bacteroidaceae bacterium | reverse complement strand
GGTATGCTACGGTACTTACTTCGGTACTATCCGCCTTATCGAGCTTGACCCCAACACCGCTGAGCGCGTAAAGGGCAACAAGGAACTTGACATCGCTATCGACTGCGAAGCTACCGACCTTATCTACCGCAACGGTTGGTATTACCTCCTCGGTACTCACGGAACTTGCTGCGACGGTGTGAACTCTACTTACAACATCGTAGTAGGCCGCTCACGCACAGTAACTGGTCCTTATATCGACAATGTAGGCCGCGACATGTATCACGGTGGTGGCCGTATGGTAATTGCTGCCGGTGACAGTGTAACTGGTCCCGGTCACTTCGGACGTGTAATCATCGACGAAGGTATCGAAATCATGTCATGCCACTACGAAGCTGACTACAGACAAGGCGGCCGTAGCGTACTCGGTATCCGTCCTTTGTTGTGGAAGAACGATTGGCCATACGCCGGCGACCGTTTCCAGGGTGGTACATTCGAAATCGAGTCAGAGCGTAGAGGTTATGCATTGGAGTTGGCTGTTGACTTCGTTCGTCAGAACGTACAGCGTGCCGGTGGTGGCTTCGGTTTCGGCGGTGGCGGCAACAACACTCCTGTGAAGCCTATCGGAGGCCAGAAATTGGCTGATGTTATCGACACATGGCCTAAGGGCGACATCCCCGTACGTATCGGCGACTATATGTTCCGTCCTCACCAGCGTTGGACTATCACTCCGGTAGCCGAGGCAGGTGGTTACTTGGGTGGTCCTTACTACAAGATTGTTATCGAGGGAACAAACCGTGCTTTGGCTGCTACTGCTGACCTTGAGGTAACTGCAGTATCTGAGTTCTCAGGAGCCGACGAGCAGTTGTGGCGCATCGAGCAGGCTGTGGACGGTACATTCCGTATCATGCCTACGGCAATCCCCGGACAGGAAGGTCTGAACAAGAAGTATGTCCTCTACTCTATCGCCGACAGTACTCCTACATTGGCTGAGTGGGACTTCAATACCGACAACTCGAAGTGGAACTTCCGCGCTCATTGATGACAAGCACGGCTTAGTCCGTAGATTTACGGTTCTTGACCACAATCTTTATTGAGTAAGAACCTGCATTTTACAACCTCATCACATACGTGATTAATCCTAATCACAATTGTGGTGAGGTTTTTTCACATCCGTGGTCAAGCTTAATCACAACTGTGAAAAGGTTACAAAGTCGGTAACTTTATGCATCAAGATTAGTATCTCAAGGCCCTCATCATACGGATGAAATGATGAAAACACAAGTTCCTTTCATAAAAAAGGAAGAAAGCATTCTTCCTTCTGACAAAAATCCGTATATTTGTAGCAACTTTTATCAATCCAAACCGAATCACATGATACGACACTATTTATCCGTTGCCTGGCAACAACTCACCAAATACCGCTTGCAATCCGTAGTCAGCATCATCAGCCTGGCCATCGGCTTCGCCTGCTTCGCACTGGCAAGCATGTGGATAAAGTATGAAACGACGTACGATGCGTTTCATAAGGATGCGGACAGGCTCTATACCATTCTATTGGATGGAAGTATCGGCATCGACAATGAAGCAATCAAAACAACGTATTTGGATCAAATACCAGAAGTTTCGGAATATACATTATTTCGGATGACAGCTATTAAGCCTGTTAATCAGAAATATTTCTTGGATGAGCACGAATTGCAGGACGAGCATTTTCTTTCCATCTTAAACGTGGAGTTCATAGAAGGTGGTCCCGGTTTTATGCACGATGAGGGGCAAGTGGCTGTCAGTGAAAAGTTTGCCCGTCGTTTTTGGGGAGACGAATCTCCTATAGGTAAGGATTTGATTGATGAAAGCTACGATGGGAAAGAACAACGTACCCGTATCGTGACAGGTGTATTCAAGGATTGGGAAGGACATTCCAATTTCCCAATGGACCTACTAAGCAAATTTCCAGAAAAGGATATGGAAATGTGGGGAAATCGTGGAACTTGCGTCACGCGCTTGCACCCTTCAGCAGATGCCGATAGTGTGTATAAGAAACTGTATGATATGATGATAAAGGGAGATAACCCCTATTATGAATTGAATTGGCACTTACAATTCCTTCCTATCACAGAGATGCGCCATCACACAAAATTTTATAATGAAACAGCCAAGTTCCAGATGAACCACATCTACCTGTTTTCTGTGGCCAGTTTGCTATTGATTGTGTGCGGCTTGTTGAATTACCTGACGATGTTCATCAACCGTCTCTTCATCCGCAAACGCGAGATAGCCCTGCGCAAGACATTCGGAGCATCTGGATGGAACCTGATAACACAATTCCTTATCGAGTATGGTCTCCTGTTATTCATAGCTCTTGCCGTTGGATTCCTGGTGGTAGAATTATCCATGGATTGGTTCTATGAAATGTCGCGACTCCCCGTGAGTACGGAATTCATCTATCAGGAAGTAGCCCTTTATTCAACCATTGTATTGGTGTTTTCTCTATTGCTCTCCATGCCCGTTATCTCATATTTTCAACGCCAATCCCTGCAAAGTGGAATCGTTGGAGCAGGAGGTTTGATGCGTTATCACATCTTCCGCCGTATCAGTACAGGAGTACAGATTGGGATTTCCATCTTCTGCATCTTCTGTGTGGTGGTGATGATGAAGCAGATTGACACCCTGCAACATGATGACATCGGTTTCAAACGGGAGAATCGAGGATATGTAGGTATAAACGAAGACAAATGCATGGAATTACTTTCCTTTATAAACCAGCAACCTGAAGTTGACACCACCTTATCATTGTATCTGCCTATATTCCCCAGTCATGGTTTTTATTCCTATGACAAAAAGTTAACAAAAGAAAACAACCCACAAATAAACGAGCCCTGTGGTGTACACGTGCAGGAAATCAATGAACCCATTGCAGAATTCTATGAATTGACTTTATTGCAAGGACGTTGGCCACGTCCTGGAGACTTTAGAACAGGCTCATTTACGATGGAAGAATACAGAGAAATGAGCAAAAGTAATAATGTATGTATCAATCAAACTTTGGCACGCCATTTAGGTTGGGAGGACCCCATAGGTAAAACTTTTGTAACCACATTAAGGGGTGACGATAAAACGACATATACTATCGTTGGTGTCTACAAGGACATTCAAAGCGTTTCACCTACCGAAAAAGCAGTGCCTTCCATAGGTGCTTATTCGTATGGTTCTTCCAACTATAAAAGGATATTGATAAAGTTCAAACCCGATTCATGGTCTACGTTACGACAAAAAATCATAGACTTTTATAAGAAAAACGAATGGGGGAATGTGGAGCCAAGAACTTTCGACGAAAAATATAGTCCGATGCTGGTGTCAGAGAAGAACCTACGCCACCTCCTTAGTGTCACCACCGGTGTCTGCATCCTTATCGCCCTCTTCGGCGTATGGTCGATGATAATGCTCACCTGTGAGCAACGGCGCAAGGAGATTGCCGTACGCAAGGTGTTCGGTGCTACGACAAAAGACATCCTGGACATGTTCATCGTTGAATACATGGCTCTGCAAGGAGTGGCCGCCCTCGTGGCCTTCCCCATCGGCTATGCCTGCATGAAACCGTGGCTGGAGCAATACGTAGTGCAGACCTCTATTCCCTGGTGGATTTACGTCGGCATCTTCCTCATGGTGGCGCTGCTCGTCGCCCTCTGCGTCGGTTGGCGCGTGTGGAAGACGGCTACCGCCCATCCGGCAGATGAGATTTGCAAGGGGTAAGGGGAGCCCCACCCTAACCCTCCCCAAAGGAAAGGGAACAGGAATAGACAAATCAATAAAATCGGAAATAAATAGTAAATAACAAAATAGTAAATCAACAAACATTTCCCTTGAATCCACCCCTTTGGGGGAGTTAGAGGGAACCTTAATTATATGATACGACATTATTTAGAACTTGCCTGGCGCCAACTTATCAAGTACCGCCTGCAATCCGTGGTCAGCATCGTCAGCCTGGCCATCGGCTTCGCCTGCTTCGCACTGGCAAGCATGTGGATAAAGTATGAAACGACGTATGATGCGTTCCATCGGGATGCGGAGAATCTGTATGTCCTTATGTTTGGGAAAAGTACGGCTTCCCCATCTAAATTAGAAACCCGTCTGTTGCATGAACTTCCCCAATTAGAACAACTCTCTATTATTTATGAGTTATATGCCGATAGTATCAACGGACTTGATTGGCGCGAAAGCAGGCGACAAGGGGAATGGTGTATGACTGACACCAATTTTGTGTCGTTGGTAGGATTCCAATTGAAGGAAGGAACCACCAGTTTTGTACATAATCCGGACGAAGTGGCCGTTAGCGACGTAATGGCGGCCCGTCTATGGGGTAACGAATCACCCATTGGGAAAGAGTTGGTTACGGTGGATAATGGGTATAAGCAAACCCGTATCGTAACAGCGGTTTTTGACGAATGGGGCAGACATTCCAATTTCGATTTCGACTTTGTGAGCCGTATGGCTCCAGATAGGCCTTATAGAACTAGTACCCATAACTTTATTGCCATGGCTCATATTTCACCGAAAGCTGATGTGGAAGAATTGAACAGAAGACTTGGCGAAATAGAACTTTATGAAAGTGGAATGTTTCATGAAGATAAACTATGTATGAGGCCCATTACCAAAGTGCGCCATTTCACACGGATGTACGAACTGTATGCAAGGACAAAACTCCATCACATCTACCTTTTTGCTCTTGCCAGTGGATTGCTGATTCTGTGTGGCTTGCTGAACTATCTGACCTTATTCATCAACCGCCTATTCATCCGCAAACGTGAAATGGCCCTGCGCACGGTATTCGGTGCTACGGGACGCGACTTGATTTTTCAATTTCTCACCGAATACGGTCTGTTGTTGCTTATTGCGATGGGCTTTGGGTTGATGACGGTAAGCCTCTCGGCCGAATGGTTCCTTACGATGACCTCGTTGCCACGGGACATGGGGTATATTCATCGCGAATCACTTCTCTATCTGTTATTGGTAACCATTGTTTCATTGCTCATTTCCCTGCCTGCCATCTGGTACTTCCGTCGCCAGTCGTTGCAAAGTAGCATCGCGGGAGTGGGCGCACTTACCCGCTACTACATTTTTCGCAGATTCAGTGTGACACTACAAATTGCCATCAGCATTTTCTGCATTTTCTGTTCTGGCGTATTCTTTAAGCAGTTGGATTACTTGCGCAACACACACATTGGTTTTGAAAGAGAAAATCGCATGCAGTGGACTAATATATTTCGATATAGTAATTATGACTGGGAAGAATATAGGACAGGAGTCTTTCATTTCCTGAAGCAATGTCCGGAATTAGACACTGTATTTTCATCACATTCTTGTCTGTTTACTGGAGGAGAATGGCATTATGATGTATCATTTGATTCAGAGGATTATCCGGACTTGCATACACCATTAGAATGCTGTAGTGATGTCCTTAATGAGACTTTGGTAAAGTTCTACGGACTTCGCTTGAAGGAGGGAAGATGGTTAAACGAAGGTGATGAACATACAAAGGTGTATCTTGACAATCCTCGTGGAGTAAATATCCTTGTAAACGAAACCTTCGTCCATCACCTTGGATGTACACAGCCTATAGGTCAGAGAATAGGACGATACAATATTGTCGGAATCATCAAAGACGTATTAAATGAATCGCCAACTACGCCTGCCAAGCCTACATTCTACAGATATGAAGCTTTTAATGCTTCTTATATAGACCATAGCAACACAATACTTATGAAATATAAACCGGGAATGAAAAAGAGATTGATGGACAAAATTGATGCATACATAGAAAAGCAGGAATACCCCATAGAAGGTTATAATTTGATGGATTTCCAAGAAGCATACGAAAGACTTCTCCGAAGCGAACTCAACCTGCAGAAGCTCCTCAACATCATTACTGGTGTCTGCATCCTCATCGCCCTTTTCGGCGTGTGGTCAATGATAATGCTCACCTGTGAGCAACGGCGCAAAGAGATTGCCGTACGCAAGGTGTTCGGTGCTACTACGAAAGACATCTTGGACATGTTCATCGTTGAATACATGGCTCTGCAAGGAGTGGCCGCCCTCGTGGCCTTCCCCATCGGCTATGCCTGCATGAAACCATGGTTGGAGCAATATGTGGTGCAAACGGAAATTCCGTGGTGGATTTATGTCGGCATCTTCATGGCCGTAGCCCTGCTTGTGGCCCTCTGCGTCGGTTGGCGCGTGTGGAAGACGGCTACCGCCCATCCGGCGGATGAGATTTGCAAGGGATAAGAAGAATCAGGAAAAAATGTAAAAAGAGTCTATGCTAAAACTAAAAAGGCTAAAACATTGTTTGTATTCAAGAAAATAATATCTATCTTTGCGCCATGAAAAAGGAATTCGGTAAATGGTTAATGGATATTGCCAAGTACATTACAACGAGTTATCCTTACTTCCATATTCGGCGAGATAGAACAGAAATGGATTATCTATGCCGGAGGTATCGTTTCTATATCATTAACACTCGGTATCGGGCTTTGGCTCGTTCGGGATAATAAAGAGAAAGGAAAGTAAATATGGGAGCACTGATTATGTTCGGTTTTGTGTCGCTCATCGCCATCGTTGGCGGCATATATTTCTATTTGGAAGAAAAGAAAGAAGTTCATACCAGATAAAGGATATGAAAACTATTGTTCGTGTAATCAAAGATTTGACATCATGATTTACACCTTAAACTGTACGGAATCAAGTTCGAGCATCAGATTGTTCGAACTTTTTTCGTTATATATATAATTTCCATCTTTATCAACAACAAATAAAGGTTTGATAATAGTTTTCCCACATAAATTCTGTATTTTTGCAGTTCAGAAAGTAAAGGCCCGAAGCCCCTCCCTAACCCTCCCCGAAGGAGAGGGAATTGGAATACAAGACATTCATTAAGTTCTCCCTTTTTTGGAGGAGGATTTAGGAGGGGGCAGTAAATAAACAGTAAATCGTAAATAACCAAATAGTAAATCAAAGCAGTTCCCTTGAATCCTCCCCCTTTGGGGAAGTTAGAGGGGGCTTTAACAGAACAAAAAACATGAAAGATTTCATCTATTATGCTCCCACCGAGGTGGTCTTCGGAAAGGAGTCGGAAGAACAGGTGGCCCGCCTGGTAAAGAAGTATGGCGGACACAAAGTGTTGGTACACTACGGCGGACAGAGCGCCATCAAGTCGGGCTTGTTGGACAAGATGTGCAACTTGCTGGACGAAGCCGGTATTGAATACGTGAAGTTAGGTGGCGTGGTGCCCAATCCGCGCTTGTCGAAAATTTACGAAGGAATCGACCTTTGCCGCAAAGAAGGAGTGGACTTCATTCTGGCCGTAGGTGGCGGTAGTGTTATCGACTCAGCCAAGGGTATTGCCTACGGTGTACCTTACGAAGGCGACGTGTGGGACTTCTACCTGGGCAAAGACGAAGCACAGACATGCCTTCCCCTTGCTTGTGTACTCACAATCCCTGCCGCCGGTAGCGAAATGAGCGAGGCCAGCGTAGTGACCAACGAGGATGGCGACGTGAAGTTGGGATACTCCAACGACATCTCGCGCCCGAAGTTTGCCATTATGAACCCCTGCCGCACCTTTACCCTCCCACCCTATCAGACGGCGGCAGGCGTGACAGACATGATTATGCACACCATGGAGCGTTACTTCACCCACGACGATGACATGATCTTGACTACCGAACTGGCCGAAGCCGTGATGCGCACGATGATGGACAGCGTGTTTGCCGTGTTGAAGAATCCCGAAGATTATCGCCACCGTGCCCAAATCATGTGGGGCGGCAGTGTGGCCCATAACGGATTGACAGGTTGTGGTGTGGCCGATGATTGGGCAACCCACCAATTGGAGCACGAACTGAGCGGAATGTTCGACGTGACACACGGAGCGGGACTGGCCGCCGTATGGCCCAGCTGGGCACGCTATGTGTATAAGGAGAATGTAAGCCGCTTTGTACGCTTTGCCGTAAACGTATTAGGTGTACCCAACGACTTCAGCGACCCCGAAGGTACAGCGCTGAAGGGAATCGAAGCCATGGAGCGTTTCTACCACGCCATCGGTATGCCCATCAACATCCACGAACTCATCGGACGCGACATCACTGACGAAGAGATTAAGGAGATGGTACGCAAGTGTAGCCGCGACTACAAAGCCACCCAAGGATGCTTCAAGGTGCTCCATGCAGAGGACATGGAGGCAATCTACAAGATGGCGAAGTAAATACTGACAGTCCAAAGTTTAAGGAATTGACACGTTTCATTAAAGGATAGATGTTTAATTCATAAAAACTTTGAGCAAAAGAAAGAGGGCCGCACCACTAAGGTACGACCCTCTTTCTTACATTAAAATAGAATTATATCACTTCATCATAATCTTGCGAACCTTACCGTCTGTGGTATGGATAATGTTCAAGCCACGCTGGAGATTCTCACGACGGATACCGTTGGCATCGTAGATAGCTTTTACCGTAGCAGGAGTGCTCAAAACATCTTCAATAGCCGATGGTTTGCCATTGATGCGACATTCAAGGAGCAGGAACTCATCAAAACCTGTACCGTTGTTTTGGAAACGGATAATGTAATTTCCTGATTCAGTAATGTCGAAGGCCAATTCGTACAACTTGGCCGACGTAAGGTTAGCCGACGTATTACCCTCTGCATTCGGTGTTGCAAACAAGACAGAAGAAGTCACAACCGCCTTGCCAGTGCTCTTGTTGATGATACTCACCTTGTACTTCGGCGTACCCTTCCAAGCAGCCATAGCGTATGACAACTTGTAAGTTCCTGCCTGAAGAGTCAACGGATAAGCACTCTGCATACCATACTCGGCTCTGGTTACACGCCAATAGAGGCCCTTGCCTTGATAACCGTTGAAACCGACCATCGTGCGTGAACCCGAACCATACGAGTTGGGATACTCATGGACAGTTTCACCATCTACCGTACGCCATCCTTCGGGGATTCCGCCATTCAGAACATTAGAGAAGTTAAGGGTGTACATGGATGTCTGGTCTGCAAAGACTGGTTTCAAGGTTATAATGTCGTCAGTCATCACGAACGTATTGTCGTCACCAACAGTCACATTACCGTGAATAAGTTCCCAGCCTACATGAGCGTAGCCCTCTTCAGGAGTGACAGTCAACTGAACCACTTGACCCTCTACAGCCTCAGTCACATCAGCAGTTGCGGTTCCACCCTTTCCATCGCGGACTGTAACCAAGAACTTCTCTTCTTCAAAATCTTCAGGTGTGTAGATAATCTGGTCGATGTACATGGCAGCGCCACCCACATTGGTAATAATCAGGTTGTTCTTACCTTCCTTCAACGTAGTGTTGATAGAAACCTTGCGCCATTCGTTGGTAGCAGTCTGCTCACACTTCACCGTATGTTTTGTACCGTTGACAGTAATTGAGATATTACCAGCCTTTGAAGGTGAAGTATATCGAACAGTCAAGGCATGTTTGCCGGCATTCTTACAATTCAATTGATGACGGAGCGAACCGCTGGTGTTAGTACCCATATCCATGAAGCCATTGCCTGCATGTCCGCGTACCGAAGGATACCAACCGTATGGGTCAGTCACACAACTCTTGATACTTTTATAATCCATATCCTCGGCCTCGATGATGATTTCTCCCTTATACTCACCCGGTTGCTGAGGAATACCTAAAGCAGTAATGGCAGCAGCATCGGTCAATTTACCTTCGGGTTCATCAGTACCGCTTGTTCTGATAACCAAGTCAACGCCACCCATGTGCTTCAAGTTGAGAGTAAATACACCTGTAGCCTCATCCCAATTTGAGGTTGCCGTAACATTGGTCAAGTTGCGTTTCTTGACACCAAACGTAGGTTCTACCTTCGCTCCACGAACAATGATTTGATCTATCTGCATAGCTGTAGAGTCGCTACGATAGTTGTTCAAGTAGAACACGATGCTGTCCTTATACTCACGGATAGTACCGCTACTGAGCTTGTTATAAATCAGTTCCAACGTATCGCAACGGTTGTAGAGCAAAGGAATCTCTGCCGAAGCCTTCTTCTTGCTATTCAAATAGGTATACGGAGTGTAGGTGATAAGTTGGTTGCCGCGACGTGATACATACAGGTCACCTTCGCTCACTTTAGGATATTGTGTATTGAAATCGCTTACCTTAGCATTCTGAGTTCCCCAACGTGATTGGTATGCAGACTTCTTTACTTGTACAGGCACAGCCTTAGCCACTGAGTCATACATTGAGATTACAATAGGAATAGCTGCATAGCGACCAGTCTTCTTGAAATAACAGTAGTTGTCCATACACTGGCCATTCCCCTTATTGAAGGGGTCGTCCTGCTTATAGAGACCATCATAGAGGTTACCCCAAGCAGCATAGCTCTGTTCGTAATCAGTATTATTAATATCGTTTACTACCACAATCTTGGTATTCTCTACGACCTCTTTACGAGAAGGAATACGCATAGTACCATCAATAATCTTGCGGAACATATCTATCCATCCACCTTTAAAGCTGTTGAATGTACCCCAATTGCGACGGGTATATCCATCTACCGTTGAATTGTTGAGATTCTGGAAGTCCTCTGTCCAAATCAACTCGGGACCATCCCATACGGCACCACCATTCACACAGGTTTGTTCCATCACGGTACCGATACCTGCAGCTGTAGGATATTTCTTGCCGTGATTTTCTCCAAGGATTGCATCCAATGCACCATTCCATCCACAGTTGTCGTAGCGTACACCATAGTTGGTAGCCAAACCACTGATGAAGGGACCTATAGTCACACTTTCGTTGTTGTAGAAACAAGAAGAAGTGGTATATTTGTAGAGCCATAAGCAAGCTTCAGGATAATCCCTACAAGCCTTCAACAAATCCTTGTTGCGCTTCATCATACCCATAGGATTGAGTCCGTGTGACCAGATGTTACCACAAAAACTGATTGTGAGGAAACCACCATACTGATGCGCCATCGGGACCAACTTGGCAAACAGAGCTAAACGGTCAGCTTGTGAACTTGAACTTTCGTCATTGGGCTCGTCAAATCCCCAGAATTGCTCACAATAATTCCATCCAAGGAAGTTGGGATAACGCTTGTAGAAGTATTCAAAAATCTCCAAGTCATCATCTTGAATGTGTGTATGTCCTCCACTGGCCGGCTGACAAGTAAACCACATATTGTTGTGCTGACACACGGTTGCCCACGACTTGTAAGTGCGAATGGCATTCTGCGGCATCTTATACACATCCTGCTCTGTATCGTACTGACACGAAAGCGAAAGATTCAAACAGACATACGGTTTGATGTCATCGGGAATCAAGTCAATAATCTTTTGTGGATCGGCCTTATTCCAAACATCCACGTGGATGAGCCACAGAGGGTTTTCATTGTTTATCGGACGGCGTTGTTGCGCCGACAAGTCCATCCCGAGCATCATCAGCAACAGGAACAGAAGAATTGAATTAAATCGTTTGTTCATTATATAAATTGTAATTAGTTTCGGGGACAAAAGTAATATAATTTGAAAAATCATACAAGAAAAAGAAGGACCTTTTTCTACAATACAACAAAAGAAGAGGAATTATGCCTAACTTATTAAATAAAGAATGGCATTCTTACCTGCATAAGAATGCCATTCTTCCTTTATGAAGATTACTAATCCTCTTTAGGAATAAAAGTATCATGCATTTATTCCATCCTCACACTCGGCCCTACATAGGTATTCTTCAAACCACCCCAATCGATGATGATGCGCTGCACCATCGTGCCGGGGTCACCACAGGTAAGAGTCAAGGTATGATTTTCCTTGGTGCGGTCAATGGCAAAGGTTGCTTGTGCCTCCACCCCGTTTTTCAATACTTGTTCTTTCCAAGGAAGGCTCCATTCGGTAGGCAGATTTTCGAACACAGAGAGTTCTTGGCTATCGATAGAAAAGCCATAGCGATTGCTCCTTCCTTTATATATAGGGAAGAAGGGAAGGGTCGATACGGTCACCGTCACTTCATCGGCCTCAATCTTTGGAAGAGTAAATTCTACACGAGTACCATCCAAACGGGTTGCGTCAGTTGTCTGTTGAGTAGGTTCGCCTATCTGCAACACATGCCAGTCGTAACCCAATCCTTCAACAATGCGCACGGTGTGTCCCTGCTTGGCTATTATACTACCCTCTCTCAAGTCGACCACCAAACAATCGTCCAACTTGTTCTGTTCTGCTTGCGGAGCAATATCTACAGGTTGAGATTCTACACCCTCTGTATAAACGACTTCAGGCATCTCCTGATACTTCGCGCAGAAGCCGGGTGGAACATCCATCATCCCATTCCATTTGCCATTGAGCATGGTGTTATAGCGATCGTTCAGATATTCAATGATGGCGTATGCATTGCTTGATTCCACAGCAGCCCAATTGGCACCTGCCGTATTTCCCTTGGCTAACTCCTCTTTATTCAGTTGGGCAAACAAGAATTTGCGATTCATCTGATTGGCAGCCATAGCGGGATAGGCAAACATCTCGTAGAAGGCAGGACGAAGTTCTTCGGGCAACTCCAGACAGATACGGGCCACTCCATCGCTAAGGAACTCGTAGTCGGCCAAACGTTGGCGGGCATCATTGTAATTATCGAAAGAATAATCCGTCGATTTGAGTTGCTCATGATAGGGAGAATCCCACTCGCGTTCCCATCCCATATACTCAGGCTTGCGACTCCATGCAAGACGGTAATATTCGTCGAGCAAAGTTTGGAAATCTGCTTCGTGCTCCGCTCCAAAAAGCGAAGCCATGTATTGCGCCTGATGGTAGTTGATGGTCTCAATATCGTATGCTTCAAAGTCCCAGGCCATGTCGAAGAATGTCTTCACGGCCAATTCCATCGGTTTGATGTCACCCACGTTTAGCAACCAGTAACGGTCGGCACCTGTTTCGTAGGCTTTCTTCAACTCCGTATACATCAACACGGGCGGTGTGGTCGATAGCCACAAATAGTCGTGCGGAGTTCCCAAATAAGAAGTATGATAATAGATACCTGCTCCACCTTTGCGCTTCTGTTCCTCGGGATTGCTCACGCGCTTCAGGTATCCGTAGTTGTCATCCACCCACACGAGGGTCACCTCATCGGGCACTTGAAGGCCTTTTTCATAGAGGTCAAGCGCCTCTTTATATGGCACAAATATCTGAGGAATCTCCTCCAACGGTGTGTCAATATACTTTTCCAAAATGGTACGCTGGTCAGCAATGGCCAAGGCCAGCATCTGTACCTTCTCGTCTTCGGTAAGGTTGCCACGCATACCTTCATCATGCAAGCCTCGCATGGCCAAGGTGTAGATATTTTCGTATTGGGCAGCCTCTTTCACACGGGCATCCAACTTACCAAGGATGGTTTTCTTGTTCTTGGAGTAATCCCATTCGCCATCCACACTCTTGTCCCATTCGAGAATGGAGGCATTATTAAAGAGCAAAGGCTCGCAATGCGATGTGGTGATAAGAATGCCATACTCGTCGGCCACCACCTTGTTATTGGTATGCGAATAGAAAGCCCCTGTACACGAGTGCATGGCAGGAGCCACCATGTTTCCCTTCAAGCGAAGGATAAGTTCGCACACCTGAGCATAGGTCTTGGGACCTATGTCGCCGACCTCTGGCTCGTACGTATTCGAGGCCCAAGGCTTGAGTCCCCAATCTTCGTCGTTAAGGAAGATACCACGATACTTCACACTTGGTGCTTGAGATGCATAGTCGGCCTTTACATAGATTGCAGCCTGCTTCTTCACTGGCACATCGGCCCACCAGTAGAAAGGCGACACACCCATCTTTTCACTGATACTGAAAGCTCCGTATGCCACACCTCGACGATCAGTACCCGCAATCACCAGTGCCTCGTCCACACCCTCTGTAGGGTTCTTCACTTGTTTGATGACATACTGTTCCCAACCACTTTCGATAGCCGAAACATCCAACTTGCCACTCTCCACCAATTCCTTAATCAAGGCATTTCCCTCCAAGGTACCCATGATAATAGCTTTACCGCCGGTTAAGGTAGGCTTAACCGTTACCTGAACATCACTTACCCTATGGATGTCTTCGGCAAAAAGTCCAGCTACGCGATGCACGGTTTTTCCATCCGCCACATCATACATAATAGTAGCATCGGTCAACTTGAAGCCATTCTCCATAAGTTCGCCCGACACTTCCAAGGTGCAAGCGACTTTGCTTGTACATGCACTCAACAGGCACAAGGTGCAAAGAGTGCAAAAAAACGTTTGAAGTTTTTTTCTCATAATGGTTACAATATAGAAACGATAGGGACTATAGAACCTATATAAATACAATAGACTCCATAGTCCCTATAGATAGTATTATTCTACAGATTTATCACATACACGAATCCTCCACGCGGACAGCACTCTACGGCCTTGTCGAGCGTAGTGACTGTGCGAATATCCCAAGGCTCTCCATCAAGGAAGACTTTTGCAGAGCTAAAGGTGGGGATAATATCTTTGAGGTCAACGCTAAGTGTCTGCGCCTCGTCCTTTCCATTGATACCTGCCACATACCATGTGTTACCACTACGACGGGCAATCACAGCCGATTCGCCAGGATAACCAGAAACGAAGCGTGTCTCGTCCCACACGGCGGGAAGTTTCGACAAGTAGTCCTTCACCTCTTGGGGTTGCGCCAAGAAACTCTCGGGACGGTCTGCCAAGTGTTGCAAACCTGACTCATAGAGAGCCGTTAAAGCCAACTCGTGTGCATGGGTAGTAATGTGAGGATGTTGCGAGTCAGAGAAGGCACAAGGTGTGTAGTCCATCGGGCCGATGACGTTGCGTGTAAAGGGCAGTGTAGCATTGTGACAAGCAGCCTTTTTGGTAAAGGTGGGCACATTGTTGTACCACTCGGCACCATACACAGCTTCCATCGTGAGCATGTGGGGATAGGTACGTTGCCATCCACGAGGGATAGTGGCTCCATGGAAGTTCACCAACAGGTGGTGGCGTGCAGTGCTCTCCATCAAGTCAATGTAGTAATCCATGTTCATCTGGTTGTCGCCCGAGAAGAAGTCAATCTTCACACCAACCACACCCAGCTTTTCGCACCAGGCAAACTCGCGTTCGCGGTCTTCGGGTTTGTTTAAGCGGAACTTGGGACCTGGTGCACCATTTATCCATCCTACTGAAGAATTGTACCATATCATCGGCTTCACGCCTTGTGATTTGGCATAGTTTACGGCATCCTCAATAGTCTTGCCATCCTTCATGCCATCCCATTCGGCATCAATAAGCACGTATGGCAATTTCAATTCAACGGCCATGTCCACATATTGCTTAATGATGTTATAGTCGTTACTTCCATGGTTGTGTGCCCAATAAATCCACGACACCACACCAGGGTTAATCCACTCCGTATCGGTCAGTCGGCATGGCTCTGAGAGGTCAGTCACCAACGTGCTCTCCACCACATCGGCCAACGAGCCAACGATGGCCATGCGCCACGGCGAACACCAATTGTCGGTCTGTTTCAAATCGTTCTTTTCTGGACACACGCGGAAGCGCTCTACTTCCACGTCGTTGCGCAGGCAAGATGCACTTTGGCGACGATTGATGTCAGCCTCAGAAATCAAGGCAAACACTCCCTCTTGTGGCTCAATCAAAGCAGGATAACCCCATCGTTTGTCACGGCTCTCGCCCGTAGTGGCATAGGGGAAGAAGGCTTCGTAAGGCTCTGTCCAACGTTGCATCCATCGCTTTGTTCCCTCGGGGATGATGTAGGCCGTCTGCTCTTCGGGCAACACCTCACCCGTCAAACCAGTCAGTTCGTAGCGGAAGGCCACACCGTCGTTATAGAGTCGCCACACGAGTCGGGTGTTGTCATCAATCGCCACGGCATATTCGTTGGCTTCGTTGGTGCAATGCAAGCGCTTGCCTGCCAACATGGTGTAATCTTCTTGCAGGTGGCGTACAAACTCCAGTTTC
The DNA here is from genome assembly GCA_017517605.1 of Bacteroidaceae bacterium. Classification (GTDB taxonomy): domain Bacteria; phylum Bacteroidota; class Bacteroidia; order Bacteroidales; family Bacteroidaceae; genus Phocaeicola_A. Next base: position 43,657 of record JAFWYQ010000091.1, on the reverse strand, counting down.
TGCTTTCCTTGAGCAGGAGAACCCAAACCATAACCAGCAGCCTCGATAGTCAACACCTGTTTCCCATTGTAGGATACTACATAATTCCCACCCTGTTGCTCCAATGAAAGTTCCTTATTGGGCGATGTGGCACGCTTGGCCGAACAAGCTGTTGTGGCTAACCCCAAAAAGAGGAGCGCGCATAACGTAAAAATCTTATTCATAACGAGTTGTATTTTTATGCGTAAAAAAAGAGGTAAAAGGTAGAAGCGTTGTGTCGCTCCTACACTTCTACCTTCAAAATCAAACTATTATTATTTCTCTTCTTCTTCCTTACCCATCAAGAAACGGTCGATGAACGACTCTACGATGGGGCGTTGGCTTTCGTGCAACTGACAGTGGCCATGTCCACCGATGATGTCCCAAGCCATACGGTCGCCTACGCCAAAGCGTTCCCACACCTTGTGAGCAGCCTCAGCAGAAACCTGCATAGCGCTATCGGCCAACCACTGATAGTCGGGGTTACCCAACAGGAGCAATGCGCGGGGAAATACCATAGCACACAATTCGTGGTGGTCATAGGGAAGACGATATACGTTTTCGCCCTTGAAGTTGTCTCTCATGCTCTCCATGAACCAGTTGTAGTCGGTACGTTCAAGGCTCTCCACCTCGGTCATAAGGTGAGATACACGCCATGCAGCAGCGCCTCCACCACCCGGCTCTTGTGCAATGGTAAGGGCCACACGCTCGTCGAATGCACCACAGAAGAGGGCCATCTTGCCGGCATACGAACAACCTGTCACACCGATGTGCTCAGTGTCAATCTTTGTCACTTCAGAGCCTAACAACTGGAGGCCATCAATCAGTCGGCTCAATCCCCAAGCCCATTCGCTATAGGCACCATTGTCCTTCAACTCGGGATAGAGGCGGTCAAACTCGTAATCGCCACGGGTCTTTCCATCACGACGGAAGAATTGCGAATAGGAGTTCACTTGCGATTCGCGATAGGTCATCGTAGCGATGGGACGACTTTGGAACATATCGCGGGGCAACGAAATGTTGCTTGTACCAATCATCAAGGGATAGGGAGCTTCGCCTTCAGACGGATAGCTGATGACAGAAGAGAGGGTCAATGTCTCGCCGTTGGCAGTTACGTCCACAATCAGCGTGTCGCCACTCATGCGGGCCTTCACCTGTTCCTCCTTGTTAACGGCAGGTTTCTGACCGATACCGTAGTGCTGAATCATGGCAGCAATCTCGCTACGACGACGTGACCAGTCGCTGAAATCCTTCACACCCTCGAGGGCATCGGGCAATTCCTTTATCACAGGCAGATTCTCCACTGTGGGCATCACGGGCAGAGCATATCCGGCACCCGTATTCTCCACGTCGTACACCAAGGGGATGGATTCATTACTCTGGCAAGCCACCAAGCCTACCATTCCTACCACTGTAACGGCCTTCATAGCCGACAAAAAAGCTGATTTCTTTTCCATATTTGATTTTAGATTTAGAATTTTCATAAAGACCCTGCAAATATAGGTAAAAATTAAGTAATAATCGTCCTTTTTGTCGCAAATCCTATTAAATTTGTCACAAAACGCTCCAAACAGCAACAAGTTACCCCGAAATGGTACGCAGATGATGCTGATTGAGCGCTCCGCCCCTTGCAAACGTTAACAACCGTTCGTCGAGCATGAAAGATACGTACGTTAAACGTTGAAGATACGGTTCTTTCACGCCCAACATCCGCATCTTTTTTTTGCCACAAAAATGGCAATCTTGGTTCAAAGTTTAAGGTTCAAAGTTCAATTGTATTTTGAGCAAAGCGAAAAATCTGAGTATGTCCACCGTAGGGGCAATCCCTTGTGGTTGCCCGATAGTAGTTTGCGATGCGTTGCGTGTGTGGGCACCCACAAGGGGATGCCCGAATGTAGCGTGCGACATATATCTGGACAGACACACAGGTCTGCCCCTACGGTGTACGGAGGCTCAACGAATATAGTATAAGGCCGCAACGAGTATAGTATGGAGACGAAAGCTCTATAGTATACGGTCTCTCCTACGTTCATTCCAACACCCACCATGCCGCCGAGCCACCCTATATACGTGAATCTTCATAATGCGTGTGTGCGCATGCATAAGTTAAAATCGTTTAACCTATGCATGCGCACGCGTTATATACCTTTTCGCGTATATAGGCGGCTCGGCGGCATGGCACCCGTCACTAAAAGAGTTTTATAGGCATCCAATGTGTGAATAAATCTTAACTAATTTTATTCTTCCTATTATTTGAAGTATCTTTGTAAACCCAAGATCAAGAACTATATGCTCAATAAACATTATGAAAACACAATTCATCCTTTCCCTTCTTCTGTTATCAGCAATAACAGTGGGAGCAAAGACGATTCACAAAGTGGCGAATCCCGAATATGTAGCCATGCAACATGGAAACATGGAGATTACTTCGGTAAAAACAACCGAAGAGGCTACAACCGTTACATTCCAATACCTCGGTGAAGGATTCCACCAATTTGCGCCAACCATCCACTTGGTAGATGAATTGGGCAAACACTACGAACTGATTGGGCAAAAAGGATTCAGCGAAGATTCGTTGAAAAATATGAAACCTACGAAAAAGGGGAAGTATGAATTGCGCTTCGAACCATTACCTGCGAAGACCCACATCTTCGACATTATTGAGGATTACTACAATATTGAGAGCGCCCGATATTATGGAGTGCGAGAAAAAGGCACTCCCTTTTCTATAACCAACCCATTACCCCACAACGAAGGGGTATCCCTGCTGCCTTATATGGATTTCAAGGTAGATACTGTGTTAGTGACTGGACATATCAAAGATTATTTTTCCATAAAAAATAAATTCAAAGGAGTGTGGAAATACACCTATAGTCCATTAGAAAAAACAGATATTCCCCAAACCTCCATTGATGGGAATGGAGACTTCTGTATGAAAGTTAGGACTATTGGTCCCACCTGGACATATTTGTTATTTCCTCCAATAGAGAATTCCAACAAAGCTCTGTTCATCCCCGTTATGCTCTACCCAGGAGACCATATTGATTTGCAAATCACACTTGACGAGGAAAACAACCAAAAGGATGTAGCATACAAAAGTAAATTACAAAGGGATTTTAGCAAACTGATGAAAATCCTTCCTTTAACGAATGTTGACATGGGAATTGGTCGTTCCTATAATAAACTTGAGGAAATCTACGAAAAGTATGAGCGCATGACCCCCGAATCGGTACAGAAACAATTTGACGATTACGATGCACTGGCACTCTACTTGTCGGGCAAATACGGATTGAATCGATTGGAAACAGAGATGCTACGATCAAATTTATCTGTTGAAATGGCCATCAATGTGGTAGGGATAACAAACAACTATCTGTTTAAAGTGAAAAGACAACCTGTGCAACCAGAGGAAGACATTGAACTCAGGCATAGCAAATGGCGAAACAGTGATTCGCCTTACTACGGTATCAGTTTCTCCAATATCAGAGCAGAGAGCAATGCCTTTATGGTCACACCGTATTGGACAAACCTGTTTTCTGCACAAAATATGCATGACAATCCACGGCACGAGAAAATGTCCAATGATTTTATTATATATACGCAAAGATTCGTACATGGAGATACCCTCAGATTGACAAAAACAGGCGAAGTGCCCCCTTTCATCATATTATCACCTGAAAATGAAGAAAAAGATAGGATTTTAAGGGAGAAGGAATTTGAATGGTACTACGATTGGGAGTTACAACTCGTACGTGAATGGAGACAAAAGGAAAAGGATGACACGTTGTTTGAACAAGCGTTTTTGTTCAGTCTTTTAAGTAATTTGAGAATAGGTGTTGTAACTGGAAGTCTTGACAATAGAATAATGAGTATCTCAATGACTCGTTTATATCAGCAAGGCATCCGAGCACGACAACTGTATCACCACCCGTCTATTGTCCGCATGGCAAGTACACTCATTGAAGAACTTATTCAAGAAATCTATCAAAGACAAGATGAAGATATAGAAGAATTGAAGAAGAAGCAACAAAGTAACAAGCAATGACCCCATCCCCAACAAGAAATACCCTTTGCATCCTGCCGCTGCTGATAGTGGCAGGATGTATGTTCCCACCCTTGACTGGCTGTTGGGATGCGTACTTTGTTCCCAAATGGTATGCAGCCACGATAGGGATTATCATCTGCGGATTCATCCATCAGAGAAAAGCCATTCGGGAGGTATCGGCATCCGAATGGCTTTCTTGTTTGCCAAGGGTGGCCGTGATGGGCATCCTCTTCCAAGCGGGATGTGTCCTGCATGATTGGGCAAGACATGCCACACTGCCACCCGTAGGGGCAACGGGGAGTTTTGATGTACCGGCAGGATTGGCTCTGACGGTATGCCTGTTGCTGCCTTTCGTGATATATGGTCGCAATCTGTCAACAACGGAAAAGAAACAGGTATGGCTCTACCGCATAACGGTACTGATAGGGATTGCCTTGGTCGTACTCTCCCAATCGCGGGCGGGAGTATTGGCACTGTGCCTGACAGGGGTAGTCTGTTTGGTGCATAGCCGCATGAAACGGTGGCTGAAGGTGGGAATCATCCTTGCCCTCACCGTCGGCACATGCTTGGCAGTCCTCGCCACCAAACGCGACTCATCGAGCGGACGGCATTCATCATGGAACAGACCATCCACCTGATACAGGAAAAACCCCTATGGGGGCACGGCTTTCATGGATTCAGCAGGGAATATATGCCCCGGCAACAGCACTATTTCGACGCACATCCCGATGCTACGACTGCTCAACTGGCCGATGAAATCAAGCATCCGCTGAACGAATTCCTGTTGGCATGGGTAAACTACGGTGTGTTGGGGGCATTGCTGCTCCTGCTTGGCATACTCCTGCCCCTAATCGTCTTCCGTCGGCATCCGTTGGCATGGATGGTGGTGGGGACGATACTTGTCTTCTGCACCCTCTCCTATCCGTTGAACTATCCCCTCACGTGGATATACCTTGCCATAGGGGCAGGCGCGGCCATCCACCGCTACCTCCCATTCAAGGTGCGTAGGGCATCCTTGGCGACGGGTGTATCCCTTGCGGTATGTCTGCTCACTGCCCTACCCTGCGACATCATGCTAAGCAGGGCACACAACTACATCCAACGGAGTGGGCACAGCCGCGCCATTGCCACATACGGGGAGTGCAAGGAGCTGTTCAGCACATTCCCCTTTACCTGGGTCTATCCTTTCCGTTGTCATCAGTACCTCTACAACTATACCTACGAACTCTACAGCATGGGCCATCTGGACGAAGCCCGACAAACGGCAACGGAATGCCTGCAATATGCCAACAGCTACAACCTGCAACTGTTGACCGGCGACATCTGCCAAATGCAGCAAGAGTATGACAGTGCCATCACCCACTACCATAACGCTGCACAGATGTGCCCCGTCCGCTTTGCCCCACTAAGCGGCATGTTGCAAACCTACCGACAGACAGGTGACACCATAAAGGCCGACTCCATCGCACAGATTATCCTGCACAAGCCCGTGAAGGTGCCATCGGCGGAAATTGATGCGATGAAGGAGGAGGCGAAAAGAGTGAAGAACGAAGAGTGAAGAGGGAAGAATTAAAAGTTAGAAATTAAAAATTAAAAGTTAACGAGTTGACAAGATACAACAGAGAATGTCAAAGACAGTGAAAGTACAGAAGTGGGGCTTGTACATCTAAGAATAGAGAATTATAGGGTATTTACCGGACACCAATAAAAAAAGAGTGAAGAATCCACTGACGGAGTCTTCACTCTTTATAGAATATAATTCTCTATTTCTCAACTATAGAGAGGGGTTACTTCACTGTAAAGGCCAAAGTCTGGAGATCCTTCTCGAGTGATGAGCTACCGTAAAGGATTTCGTAACGTCCAGGACGGGTAGAAAGTTCGTCGATAGAGGGATCGTAATATTCAAATGCTTCGCCATCGAGAGTGATAACGGCCTTAGCAGTTTCGCCCGGAGCAAGTTTCAGCTTCGCCATACCCTTGAGCGACTTGATGGGTGCATCGGGATAGTCGAGAGCCTTCACGTAAACCTGTACGATTTCTTCACCTGCACGGTCGCCAGTGTTGGTGACAGGCACTGTGACAGTCACCTTACCGTCGGCCTTCATGTTTGATTTGGAGAGCTTACCCTTGCCATACTCGAAGGTTGTGTAAGACAAACCGTAACCGAATGCATAGAGCGGTGTGCCACGGAAGTAGCGGTAAGTACGATTTTCCATGCTATAGTCGAGGAAGTCGGGGAGGTCGTCGTTAGAAGCATAGAAGGTAACAGGGAGCTTGCCTGAGGGGTTGTAATCACCCAAGAGCACTTCGGCCAATGCCTGTGCACCACCCTGACCAGGATACCATGCCTGTACGAGGGCATCGTAGCAATCCTCTACGCTGGCAAATGCGATGGGCGAACCTGAGCAGTTAACCATCACAACGGGACGACCTGTCTCGCGCATAGCCTTCAACAGACGTTGCTGAACCTTAGGAAGTTCGATGTCGGCCTTGTCGCCACCTTCGCCTTCCATACGGGCAGAAATACCGCCGATAACAATGATGACATCAGCATTCTTCACTGAAGCCTGCACGTCGGTAAAGTCAACCAACTTGCGCTCGCAAATTTCGCCACGCAACATAGCAAAGTTACCGTTTCCGCGCTTGTATTCAACTTCAACTTCATAAGTTTGGCCAGCCTTCACGGGGAATGACTTATAGTTGGTACCACCGCGACGGAATCCGAAACCACGGCCACCGGCGCTCTTTGACTCTTCTACCACTTCGCCGTTAATCTTCAACACAAAACCGTTATCAGAGTTGAAAGAGTACTGCATATCGCCTGTAAAGGCAGCCTTATAAGTTCCCTTAATTCTTACTGAGATGTTGTCGGTGCTTACACCTTCAGCAAATCCCCAAGCTCCAAAGGTTGAGAAGTTGATTTCCTTATAGTAACCGGTTACGGCGGGTTCGCCACTCAATTCCTTATTATTATAGAACTCTACATACACACCCTGACCGTTATTGAAATCGCTGAGGTGGTTGATTGTAGTATATTCATTAGACAATTCGCAAGCCTTGTGGTAGATAACATTCGTGTTAGGCAATGCCTTGCGGATACCTGACAAGAGAGAGTGCTTGTGGTTATCAGTAGGAGTACCACCGTAGTTACCATTGAGCAACTCTATATCATCGGCATTAGGACCAACCACAGCTACAGTCTTCAGATTCTTAGAAAGAGGAAGGAGGTTGTTGCTATTCTTCAACAATACCATAGCTTCGCGAGCTGCTTGTACAGCAAGGTCGTTGAACTTCTCACAACTGATTACATCCTCGCCAAGGTTAGCCCAAGGCAACATCTCAGCAGGGTCGAACATACCCAACTCAAAACGTCCAAGGAGAGTGCGGCGCAAGTGGAAATCAAGAGTTTCCTCAGTAATCAAGCCCTTCTCCAAAGCCTCGGTAAGCACCATGAACACCTTACCGCACTCGAGGTCAGTACCATTGAGCACAGCATCAACAGAAGCAGACAGGGGGTCTTTGTGAGTTTCGTGCTGACCACGGTTATAGAAGTTGTTGATAGCATCACAGTCAGTAAGGACAATACCGTCGAAGTCCCATTTACGACGAAGGATGTCAACCAACAGACGGTCGCTGGTGCAGCAAGGGATACCTTCGTAGCGGTTGTAGGCACACATTACCTCGCGCACATTACCCTTCTTGACCAAAGCCTTGAAGGCGGGCAAGTAAGTTTCCCACAAGTCGCGCATTGATACAGAAGCATCATAAGAGTGACGCATAGGCTCGGGACCGCTATGTACGGCATAGTGCTTGGCACAAGCGTGAGTCTTGAAGTATCTGTCGTCATTGCCCTGCATACCCAATACGGTCTGTACACCCAACACAGCATTCAAGTAGGGGTCTTCACCACAAGTCTCCTGACCACGTCCCCAACGCGGGTCGCGGAAGATATTTACGTTAGGACACCAGTAAGTCAACTCGGGATTACCAGGATAATAGGTAACACCCATCGGCACATTAAAGATGTCATGGTCAGAGCGATTCCAGTTGGCACGTGCTTCGTCAGACACAGTAGAGAACACATCGTAGAACAGTTGCTCGTTGAACGATGCAGCCATACCGATAGGTTGGGGATACACCGTGTAACCATCCTGACGTACACCATGACAAGCTTCGTTCCACCAGTTGTATGAAGGAATGTTGAGACGGTCGATAGAGACAGACTTGTTCATCATCAATCCCACCTTCTCCTCAGGAGTAAGCAACGAAAGCAAGTTCTCTACACGAGCTTCGTTTGAGAGATTGTAATCCCAGAAGGGATACTTGGCATCGCCACCATTTTCAATCACATTGGCTTTGGTAGACAGAGCACCGAGGGTGTTGCCATCAGCATCCAATAACTCTACACTACGGTAATTGCGACCGAGAGATTCTGATGGAGTGAAGGCCACCAGCACCTCAACCGTTTGGCCAGGAAGGATGGCATCGTCATCGTAGTGGGCACGTATGCACTCACAACTTGGTATCTGCTTACCAATTTTTACCTCTTTTTTGGTATTGTTCTTCAACATGAATGTATGGCACACAGCACCCTTGTCAGCAGCAACTGTACCAAAATCCCACTCGTAAGCATCAAACGACACCGCATTCTTCTTAAATTGCGCCGACATAGGCATAGCCGCCATAGAGCAAAGCACGGCTATAGAGAAAATTCTTTTGGATGTTTTCATCGTTTTATTGGATTTAACAATTAATATTTTCTTCAATGATGCAAAAATACTTCTTTTATATCTTTCTCATTTGTTTTTATGTTACATTTCCTTTTCTATTCATAACAACAAAGCCTATTTGAAGAAAAAATTAGCACTTTTCTGTCACATTTTATAAAAAAAATTAGCATAATTGAAGAAAGTAATATATCTTTGCGAAGTAAACATTATTAACTCTCATTCATGTGGCCTCCCTACAAGATGAGCCTCAAGTCAAAAAAACAAAATCTATGTTACGAAAGACAAGAATCATTCTGGCTGCCATCTTCTACATTGCCATCACGGCATTGTTCCTTGACTTTACAGGAACCTTGCACGCATGGCTCGGATGGATGGCAAAAATCCAATTCCTGCCCGCATTGCTTGCGCTGAATACAGGTGTAGTGGTTTTACTCGTGTTGCTAACCCTCCTTTTCGGAAGAGTCTATTGTTCCGTCATCTGCCCGTTGGGTGTGATGCAAGACATTTTCGCTTGGTTCGGAAAGAAGGTGAAGAAGAACCGCTATAGCTATTCGCCCGAGAAGAAATGGTTGCGCTACATTGTGTTAGCACTTTTCATTGTATCATTGCTCGTAGGTACAGGTATTTTGGCTCATCTGATAGCCCCCTATAGCGCCTACGGCCGCATTGCCAACAATCTGTTGGCTCCCATCTACCAATGGGGGAACAATGGATTGGCCTATTTGGCCGAGCGGGCAGAGAGCTACGCTTTCTATGAAACGGAGGTGTGGATTCGTAGCACAACCACCTTTGCCATCGCCATTGCCTCTATTATTATAATAGGTATATTGGCGTGGCGTGGCGGACGCACATGGTGCAACACCATCTGCCCTGTGGGTACAGTGCTTGGCTTCGTATCACGCTTCTCGTGGCTGAAGCCCGTCATCGACACCACCAAGTGCAACGGTTGCGGCTTGTGTGCCCGCAATTGCAAGGCTGCATGTATCAATAGCAAGGAGCATAGCATCGACTACAGCCGTTGTGTAGCTTGTATGGATTGTATTGAAAGTTGCAAGAAGGGTGCCATTTCGTACGACCATCGTCCGAGAAAAGCGTCTTCCAATGAAGAGTCTTCATCGGTTGACACCTCGCGTCGCACCTTCCTTACAACCACTGCCGTGGTAGCTGCTACAACCGCCATCAAAGCACAAGAGAAGAAGGTGGATGGTGGATTGGCCGTGATTGAAGACAAGATAGCCCCCGAGCGTCAGACACACCTTGTGCCACCGGGTTCGTTGAGTGCCCGCAATTTTGCCCAGCATTGTACGGCTTGCCAATTGTGCGTATCTGCGTGTCCGAACGGTGTGCTTTCACCCTCGACCAAACTTGACCGACTGATGCAACCCGAAATGTCGTACGACCGTGGATATTGCCGTCCTGAATGTACGAAATGCTCGGATGTATGTCCAACGGGTGCCATCCGTCCGATTACGCGCGAACAGAAGTCTTCGACCCAAGTCGGCCACGCTGTATTTATCATGAAGAATTGTGTCTCCATAACCGACGGAGTGAATTGTGGAAACTGTGCCCGCCATTGCCCCACAGGAGCAATACAGATGGTCAACTCCGAAGAGGGTAACAGACGTTCGCCACGCATCCCTGCCATCAACATAGAGCGTTGCATCGGATGTGGAGCGTGCGAAAACCTCTGCCCTGCCCGCCCCTTCAGCGCCATCTATGTGGAGGGACATGAGAGACATAAAGAGATATAAGAATCAGAGTTTTGAGTTCTAACTTTGAACTTTAAACCTTGAACCCTAAAATAATACAATATGGATAGAAGAGATTTCCTTAAAATAGTAGGCATCAGCACCGCCACAGGTGCAGCCTCCTTGTGTGGATGCAAATCCAAGAACGAATCTGGTGTAGCAGGTGGCGAATTGGGTCCCATCCCCACAGACAAAATGACATATCGCAGTTTCCCCACGTTGGGCGACGACAAAGTATCCATCCTCGGCTATGGATGTATGCGCTGGCCGACCATCCCCAATCCCGAAGGACGCGGTGAAATCATCGATCAGGATGCGGTAAACGAACTGGTGGATTATGCCATCGAACATGGCGTGAACTATTTCGACACATCACCCGTGTATGTACAGGGATGGTCGGAGAAGTCAACAGGTATTGCCCTCAAGCGCCATCCGCGCGAATCATACTATGTGGCCACCAAACTCTCCAACTTCTCTAACCCAACGTTTGAGAACTCCTTAGCTATGTACCGCCACTCTTTCGAAGAATTGCAAGTGGATTACATCGACTATTATCTGCTCCACTCAGTAGGTAACGGAAATACACTCAGACAACGCTATATCGACAATGGCATGATGGATTTCTTGATGGAAGAGCGCAAGGCCGGACGCATCCGTCGCCTGGGATTCTCTTTCCATGGCTCCAAGGGTGGATTCGACGAAATGTTGTCGTATCACGACCAATACCATTGGGACTTCGTGCAGATACAGATGAACTATGTGGATTGGAATGGTTCGGATGCCAAGTACCTCTACGAGACTTTGGCCGAGAAGAAGATACCCGTAGTCATTATGGAGCCACTCTTGGGTGGACGTCTTTCAAAATTGCCCGACCACGTCGTAGGTCGTCTCAAGCAACGCAAGCCCGAAAGTAGTGCTGCTTCGTGGGCTTTCCGCTTTGCAGGATCACCCGACATGATTCTGACCGTACTGAGCGGTATGACCTATATGGAGCACTTGCAGGACAACCTCCGCACCTACTCACCGCTTGTACCACTGAGCGAAGAGGAGCGGGTGTTCCTCTACGAAACGGGCGAACTCATCAAGCAATACCCCACTATCCCCTGCAACGATTGCAAGTATTGTATGCCTTGTCCCTATGGTCTTGACATCCCTGCCATCCTGGTACACTACAACAAGTGTGTCAACGAAGGTAACATCCCCAAGAGCCAGCAGGACGAGAACTACCGCGAAGCACGCCGCGCCTTCCTCGTGGGATATGACCGCAGTGTACCCAAGCTCCGCCAAGCCAACCATTGCATTGGATGCAACAAATGCAGCCACCATTGTCCGCAACGCATCAACATCCCTCGTGAGCTGCGCCGCATCGATGAATATGTGGAGAAATTGAAACAGGAAACACTTTGAGAATTAAAAATTAAAAGTTAAAAATTAAACGTTATAGGGTGGATACGCTCATCGACACATTGCATCAGGGAGGTTACTCTTGCGTTATCCGAAAGGGTACTGAAGTTCGTACCTTTCACCAACGAGGGGTAAAGGACTTGTGGGAACTTTGTGAAAGCGAGAAGGGATTTCTGCAAGGTGCACAGATAGCTGATAAGGTTATCGGCAAAGGTGCGGCAGCCCTGATGATCTACGGAGGCATCCACGAAGTCTATGCCGATGTCATCAGCACACCAGCGTTGGAGTTGTTGCAGAAGCACAACATTCATGTCGCCTATGCACAACAGACCGACCGCATCCTCAATCGTAAGCGCGATGGACTTTGCCCGGTGGAAACATTGTGCCACCCCTTACAATCACTTGAAGAGATGTATTCTGCAATTACTAATTTTATAAAACAAAAATCATAATGGAAAAATCTATCAAACTTTATACGCTTTCGTACAGCGAAGCAAAAACGTATTGGATGGCTCTGCTCTTCGTGGCAGGCAACATTGCCCTCCCCCAATTGTGCCACCTCGTGCCTCAAGGCGGACTCACCTGGTTGCCCATCTACTTCTTCACCCTCGTGGGTGCCTACAAGTATGGTTGGAAAGTAGGTTTGCTCACCGCCATCGTATCGCCGTTGGTAAACTCCATGCTTTTCGGAATGCCTGCGCAAGCCATGCTTCCCGCCATTCTGATGAAATCCACCCTGTTAGCCTTCGCCGCTGGATGGATGGCACAAAAGTTTGGCAAAGTCACCCTCCTTGCCCTCCTCGCCGTAGTCCTCGCTTACCAATGTGCCGGCACCTTGGGCGAATGGATTATGACCGGTAGCCTCCACGCTGCTCTCCAAGACTTCCGCATCGGCCTCCCTGGTATGGCCTTGCAGGTATTTGGTGGATATGCGGTACTTGGGGGAATTAAAAATTAAGAGTTAAAAATTAGGAATTTAGGGAGATAATTCATCACTCATAACTCATAATTATATCACACTATGTTTGGAATCGGATTTCAAGAAATCATCATTATTGCCCTCGTTGTCCTCCTCTTCTTCGGAGGAAAGAAGATACCCGAATTGATGAAGGGCCTCGGCAAAGGTGTCCGTAGCTTCAAGGACGGCATGAATGGTGTTGACAAGGATAAGGAGGAAGAGAAATAATGTGCTAATTTGTCAATGTGCTAATATGTTAATATGTTAATGAAAAAACGTCGTATGATTATTCTTCATATTGACACATTTTTCACGTTGACACATTAGCTTATTCTTCACATTAGCAAATTGACACATTGACACATTGGCACATTAGCACATTAGCACATTAGCACATTGGCACATTGGCACATTAGCACATTAGCACATTAGCACATTGGCACATTGGCACATTGGCACATTAGCACATTAACTCTATGACCTTTTGGGAACATCTCGACGAATTGCGCGACAGCCTCATCAAGATGGTTGTTGCAGTGCTTTTATGCGCCATCGTAGTCTTTCTGTTCAAGGATGCGTTGTTCAGCATCATACTTGCCCCGCAGGATAGCCAGTTCCTCACCTATCAGCTATTGGAGGAAGTCAGTAGCGCCATTCTTCCTGATGGATTATCAACCATGGATATGTGGAATGTACAGCTCATCAACACCGGCCTTGCCCAGCAGTTCCTCCTCCACGTCAAGGCCGCCCTCTGTGCAGGCGTATTGCTCACCTCGCCTTACCTCATTTATCTGCTTTTCCACTTCGTCTCCCCTGCCCTCTATGCCCACGAGCGGAAGTATGCCCTGCGCCTTGTCGGAAGTGGATATGTCATGTTCTTCCTTGGCGTATTGCTCAGCTATTACCTCATTTTCCCCCTTATCTTCCGTTTCTTGGGGACTTATCAAGTGAGCGAAGTGGTGGCCAATACCGTCACCATCGATTCCTATATGGACACGCTGATGATGACCTGCCTCTCCATAGGCATCGTCTTCGAAATCCCCGTTGTCTGTTGGATTCTTGGCCGTATGGGACTCATCAATGCCCGCATGATGAGCCACTATCGTCGCCACGTCATTGTGGCCCTGCTCATCGTGGCAGCCATCATCACACCCACCTCGGATGTGTTCACCCTCTCCATCGTAGCCTTCCCCATGTGGTTGCTCTACGAGTTCAGCATCCTGATTGTGAGGAAGTGAAGAATGAGAACGGACAGCCCCTCCCCTTGCCCCCTCAAGGGAGGGGAGTAGATAGTGTTGCTGAACTAATTTACGCGAGTTCGATAAAAGATAATCATTGCAAGAGTAACTTAAGCTCTCCCTCTAAGTTAGAGGGAGTACCCCGGAGGGGGGAAGGCGTGTGTTTGTAAAGCGCTAATTATCACACACTCCTCCGTCGCCAAGCGACACCTCCCCTAACTTAGGGGAGGAGTTGTAGGAACTCCGCTTCGTATAAATAACTCACGTTATTCACTATTCACTAGTAGCTAATTAAACTTTGAACCTCTTTGTCACTAGTCACTAGTAGCTATTCACTATTTCACCACTCCAGCTTCACTCCGCCCATAAAAGTGGCTTTAGGCATGGGGAAGCCATAGTTGACTTCATAGCGCTGTGCCAACAGATTTTCCCCTTTGGCAAAAAACGTCAGGAAGGGAGATACACGGTAGTTGGCCGTGAGATTCCATAGTAGGAACTCCTCTTCCGTCCCTTTATCACCCACACTGGTGTGAAGTCCTGCGACATATTGCAAACCTGTGGAAAGGCTAAAGGAGCCATAGCGTGTGTGTGCCCCCAGGTAAGCCTTGTGTTCAGGCGCGGCAATCACGGGATACTCCATGTGAAGAAGGCTATAGTTGGCATTCAATTGCCAATGTGAAGATAGGCGATAGTCGGCCGACAGTTCAAGGCCACAGTTCTCCACCTCATCAATGTTGGTATTGAGCGGTTTGCCATTTTCGCGCAAAAGCATAATCAGGTTCTCACCCGAGATGTAGAAGAGGTTTGCCCCCACGTGGAGGTTCCCATCAAGAAGTGTCTGCTTGTAAGCCACCTCGTAATTGAGTGTACGCTCGGGCTTGAGGTCGGGGTTCTGAGGAGGGAACATATACATCTCGCGGATGGTAGGATTGCGGAAGCCCTTGCTTACCACCGCCTTCAATTCTATTTCGTTGGGTAAGTGGAAAGCCAATCCTCCCTGAGGCACCCATTCAGTACCCACCTGTGTGTGGTAATCAACACGCAAGGCTGCATTCAGCGACATCCAATCAGTCACTTGCTGATCTATATTCACATAGGCAGCCAGTTCGTCCTCTGTCTTGTCAGCAATCAAACTCTCCGCGTGGGTCACACAATCTTCATTCCAAGCCCTTCCGCCAAAGTGAGTCCAATCGACTCCAAGGGTTGTACGGTTGCCAGTAAAGAGGGGAAAGGACTGATAAGCCGACACTCCAGCCATCAAATCATCGTGCATATAATGGCTGGTGCGTGGAGTGCCTCCCACGTTGTATCCGTCGTTCACATCGTGGTGTCCCCAGTTGTAGTAAGCACAGACGGCTCCCGAAGAAGCCTCATAATGATTGGTCAGATTGACAGATGCCATGCCTCGCGTAACCCGTTGGTCATTGTCGATAAGTGAATTGGCCTCCTCACCAGGGTTACTTGCATCGAAATGAGTGACATCCACATCAGCCATAGCCCGCCAATGAGGAGAGAGGTCGTATCCAAACTTTACGAAACCCGTATATTGTTCAAACTCATTATTGGCACGATGCCCATCCGTACGTCCATAGTTCAAACCTACGATGCTACTGAACTTCCCCTTGCGGAGGCGTTGCACCCACTCGGTTTGCACCGTGCCGTATGAGCCTGCAGACAATTGTGCCTCACTCTTCGACCCGTCTTGCTTCATCTGTCGGGTCACGATATTGACTACTCCCCCCATGGCATTAGAGCCATAGAGAGCCGAAGCGGGGCCACGGAGTACCTCTACACGCTCGGCCATCATCGTCTGACAGGCATCGGCAATGGCGTGTCCGAAGATGCCTGCATATTGGGGTACACCGTCTATGAGCACCAACATGCCGGCATTGGGGCTGCTCCCTCCTACCCCTCGCATGGTAAAGGCACCGGCCGAGCCGTTGGAGACCCCATAGCCCATCATACCGCGACTGGTAGTGAAGAGTCCGGGCACCTGTTCGTTCAATGTCGTAAGGATGGAGGAGCGGTGATGCTCACTGAGTTGTTCGTGCGAAAGGGTGGTTACCGTCATGGGCAAATGGCGTACATCGACCTCGTGACGCGTACCGGTGACTACAACGTTTTCCAACAGGATGCTGTCGGCCACTTGGGCACACAAAGGCATCGTTGCCATGCTGGCAAACGTACAAAATATAGCAAGTCTTTTCCTCATGAGATTGTATGTTAAGATTCGGAAAGCAAAGATAAAGGATATTCTCACCATTTACAAAAAAAACACACAAAAAAAATTACTTCATACGAAATGCTTTAAAAAAAATATTTAACTTTGCACCACAGAAACCGTTCTTTTAGGAAATACACATGAGAAAAAGACTAACACCATTACTCGCAATCCTTTGCGCAATCTGCACATGGGCATACTCTACTCCCACGCAACGCATCTACCTCAGCGGTACGGATGCCCAACACACCCGCACGTGGGACTTCTTCTGCTCTGACGGACAAAACAGTGGCAAATGGGGAAAGATTGAGGTCCCCAGTTGCTGGGAATTGCAGGGATATGGCGAATACACCTACGGCCGTTTCTACAAAACCAAGGGATTGAAACCATCGACCGAGACAGGACGCTACCGAACGACTTTCAAGATGCCCAAAGGCGATGTCTATCGCCTGGTGTTCGAGGGAGCCATGACTGATACCCGCGTATGGATTGACGGCAAGCAGGTGGGCCGCGTCCACCAAGGAGGCTTCACCGAGTTTGCCTACGATGTGACCCCCTATATAAAGCCAGGGAAGAGACAGACACTCGAAGTATTGGTCAGTAAAGAATCGGCCAATGCCAGCGTAAACTCAGCCGAACGACGTGCCGACTGGTGGCTCTTCGGAGGAATCTACCGTCCCGTATATATAGAGGTATTACCCAAGGAGCACATCCAGCACGTGAGCATCGACGCACGGGCCAATGGCGAGATTTACGCCAAGGTGGATGCTACATCGGACAAAGAGGTTCTGCTCTCTATCGACGGGAAGAGGCTCTCCTACGATGCGTCTAAGGGGTGCTGGACCTACCCGAATCCCCTGCCATGGACGCCCGAGACTCCCCACCTCTACACCGCCACCTTCTCGTTGGGCGAGGAGGGACACAGTGTGACACACAAGATAGGCTTCCGCACCATCGAGGTACGTCCGCACGACGGCATCTACCTCAATGGGACGAAACTGGTGGTCAAGGGCACCAACCGCCACAGCTTCCATCCCGAGACGGGTAGAGCCTTGAGCCCTGCCATGAGCCTGCAGGATGCCCGCCTGTTGAAGCAGATGAACATGAATGCCGTGCGTTGCCACTACCCTTCCGACCGTCATTTCTTGGAGGTGTGCGACTCCATCGGCTTGCTCTACCTCAATGAGTTGGCCGGATGGCAGACACACTACGACGACACCACGGCCGCGAGGATGACCCACGAATTTGTCCTGCGCGACGTGAATTACCCCTGTGTATTCCTTTGGAGCAACGGCAACGAAGGGGGATGGAACCGCACTGTGGATGCCCTCTTCGGAGAATTGGACATACAGAAGCGCCGTGTCATCCATCCGTGGAGCGACTTCGAGGACATCGACACCCACCACTATCCCGCCTATCAGACAGGCACCTACCGCATGCACAACGGACAAAAGATATTCATGCCCACGGAGTTCCTCCACGGCAAGTACGACAAGGGGCAAGGAGCCGCCCTCGAAGACATGTGGAGCCACTGGACACGCTCTCCCCTCTTTGCCGGTGGATTCATCTGGGCATACATCGATGAAGCCGTGCGGCGTACCGACCTTCCTACAGGCAAATCCAAAGGCAAGCGGTTCGGTCAAAAAGGGTTCAATATCAAGGATTGTATCCTCGATAGCGATGGCGGACACGGCCCCGACGGATGTATGGACCCCTACCGCCAACCCGAAGCCAGTTTCTACACCATCCGCGAAGTGTGGAGCCCCATCTATATCGACCGTCTGCACATTACTCCTTCGTTTGATGGTCGAGTGCTTGTAGCCAACCGATACCTGTTCACCCACTTAACCGATTGTCGGATGACCTATCGGTTGAAAGGCTTGGCAGGCAACGTGTTGCAAGAGGGAAACGTCACCCTGCCAGCCATCTATCCGGGAGAAAGCGGATACGCACGCTTTGACCTTCCCCACAACTTCCACAAGGCTGACATTTTGGAACTTGTCGCCTACAATCCACAAGGCGAAGAGGTATGCAACTGGACGGCTCCCATCCATCGCGCTGAGGAGCAGAGCATAAGCCTCTCTTCACGCGCCCACAAGCCCGCCATCTCCTTCAACGAACAGGGTATGCTCTGCATCGATAGCCTTGTAGGGCCTTTCCCCGTGGGGATGAAGATTGAAATGAAGCGACACGCCCAACGAATCGAAGCCGATGGCTCAGTGGTGAACACCTACTGGTACAAGGGAGGTATCGACAGCATCCAATGGCGACAGACTCCCGACGGCCTCGTGCACATGGATGCCGTGATGCTGAACGATGAACGCGGACACGGCATGGGACAATTCCTCACCGATG
Organism: Bacteroidaceae bacterium; assembly: GCA_017517605.1. Taxonomy (GTDB): domain Bacteria; phylum Bacteroidota; class Bacteroidia; order Bacteroidales; family Bacteroidaceae; genus Phocaeicola_A. The sequence goes on along the minus strand of JAFWYQ010000091.1, from coordinate 24,940 downwards.
AAAGCAAATGGACCATTGGTCTTTCCTTCGACTACCCCGAAAGCCAAGTAGATAGCATCCGTTGGGTGGGACGAGGCCCTTACCGCGTATGGCGCAACCGATTGAAGGGCCAGCAGTTCGGTCAATGGGCATTGGCCTACAACAATACGGTGACAGGCGACTACAACACACCTAATCCCCCGCTCTATCCCGAATTCAAGGGCTATCGTAGCGACCTCCGATGGGTAGAGTTCTTGAACAAGGAAGGAGACTCGTGGCGCGTATATACCCTGAACGAAGGACTCTATTTCCGTCTCTTCACCCCCGAAGAGGCCATCGACCAGACGGTTGGCGAGATGGGTGGCCTGCAAGAGACGCAACCCCGCAAGCAGGAGCGTAGCATGGTTCGCTTCCCCGAAGGAGACATCTCTTTCCTACTCTCTATCCCTCCCATCCAAAGCTACAAGCCATTGGAGCAATTAGGTCCGTTGAGCCAACCCGACAACATCCGCATCAAGTCGGGCGACGAAGGATTCCACATCCGATTGATATTTGATTTTACAAAAGAATAAAACGGACTCTCCCCTTACCCCTCCCTATATGGAGGGAAGTAAATAGAATATAAACCATTAAATAACCATTAACATGAATAGAAGATTAAAGAAAAAATGGCAAAAGCTATTAAATGATGTAGCGTATAGACCGTCTGCTCCCCGCCATACAGGGAGGGGCAAGGGGGTGGGGCTCCTTGTTGTTTCACTAATGACCATTTTCTCTTTGGGCCTATCTGCGCAAGAGAATCTCATTCTTCACTACGACTTCAAGGGCGACCAAGGTGCGGTCGTGCGTGACAAGAGTGCTTCGCACTTTGACGGAACGTTAAAAGGAAGTGCTTACATTGAAAACGGTACAGTATATTTGGGAAACGAAGATGGCTATATCGACATGGGCGAAGCCGTAGGCAAGAAGCTACAACAATTGCGCCAGTTTACCATTGCCGTGCGCTATAAAGTGGACAACGAAGCCTCGCTCAAAGGAAACGGATATTTCCTGTGGGCCTTCTCAACTCTGCAACAGAATACCCAAACAGAAGGACGCTATCATGCTTATAAGCTAAACATCCAGCGAGCCGAAAATTCTGTGGGTGGTTGGAAGAATGAGACACTGATGGATTTAGGCAAGTCTTCTGCAAAGGGCGAGTGGCAGTATGTGGTCTATACACAAAACGATGATGAAGGCCGTCTTTTCCTAAACGGACGTCTGGTGGCGTTCTTGAATGAAATGTTCACCATGGCTCAAACCTTCCCTAAGGAGGCACCAATATATAACTGGATGGGGCGTGCTCCATTCAAGGGCGATTCTTACCTGAAAGGGACAAGTATCAGCGATGTGCGCATGTATGACACAGCGTTAACAGAGAAAGAGGTGCGCGACCTTTACAATGATGTGCAGCAGGGCAATCTGAGCCGATATGATTTCATGTACACCGGTCAGTCAAAGAATCGTCGTATCTTCAAGGTCGAGGACGGAAACATTGTTTGGCGCTATGACAATAGCAAAGGGCGTGGCGAAATCAGCGATGCAATCCTGATGGACGATGGACATATTCTGATAGCAGACCAATACGGGATTGCAGAAATCGGGGTTAATGGAGAAGAACTTTGGCGTTCAAATGTCCCTGCTGGTACTGAGGTACATACCATCCAACCCATAGGAGATAAGTATGTGGTGTATGTACTCAATGCCAAACCTGCCAAGGTAGTGGTAATGAACATAGCCAAGCAGAAGACTGTGCACGAATTTGAACTCCCTTATGATCCGAAAGGCAGTGTACATGGCCAGTTCCGCAATGCCCGTCTGACCAGTAAGGGGACTTTGTTGGTTTCCAATATGGCTATGGGCTTTGTTGCTGAGTACAATGTAAAGGGTAAGGAACTTCGCCGTTGGGAACACTTTGGGCCTTGGTCGGCCACAGAGTTGGAAAATGGGAATATTCTGATGGTTGGCCGTAAAGGACCAGTCAAGGAAGTAACGCGAGAAGGCTCTGTCGTTTGGGAAACCAATACCACCAAGTTCGGTTTGGACAATCCTCAGAAAGCCTATCGCCTGCCCAATGGAAATATGATAATTACCAACTGGTTCAATGAATGGAACAAGGCAGATGTAGCTAACTTCAATCCTTCGCGAGCTCCGCTTCAGATGATTGAACTTACTCCCAAAGAACAGGTAGTGTGGGAAGTCTCTTCTTGGAAAGGGAATCGTAACTTAGGACCAGCAACAACCTTCCAGCTATTAGACAAACCTGTGGTACGGAAAGCCTGTAGATTTGGTAAATATAAATAATGTAAATCATCATAACAATGAAAAAACTATTTTTAATGGCAGTGTTAGCACTGTCTGTATTGGCAGCTTCGGCCCAGCCCCGTTTGTTTGTAAAGCCTAATGAACCGTTAGGTGAAGGTAAGGGTATTCACCCAGGCCGTGTAGCATGGATTCATAGTCCTGGCGTTGCCACTTGGGACGGCGAGACCGGCCTTTGGGTCGAAGAGCGTTGGAACGACCAGCAGAAAGCCGATGCCATGATTAGCCAAGCCGTCGTTACCTTGGCTGGCGAAAAGTCACCCAAAGCGGCATGGAAAGCCCTCTTCAAGAATTTCAACAAGACGCATGGTAAAGGAAACAAAGGCTATAAGAAGGGCGAAAAGATTGCCATCAAACTCAATATGAACAATGCCCTCACCCACCGCGACACCATCGAGCTGAATTCATCGCCCTACGTCACCCTGGCTCTGCTCCGCTCTCTCATCAACGACGGTGGCGTACGCCAACAGGACATCATCGTATGCGAACCCAGCCGCGCCATCACCGACAGCATCTACAACAAGTGCCACCGCGAGTTCCCCCAAGTAGTATTCATCGACAACATCGGTGGCGACGGACGCCTCAAGTGCGAATACTACCCCGAACAACTCAAGTATTCCGTTGACAATGGCAAGATGGCACGAGGCTTGGCCAAGTGTATCGTGGATGCCGACTACCTCATCAACTCAGCCCTGCTGAAGACACACAACGGTCCGGGCGTCACCCTCACGGCCAAGAACTGGTACGGAGCCACCGACATCAACCTCCTGTGGCGCAAGAATGCCCACAACGGCATCAGCCCCGACAAGCGTCATGGCAAACCCAGCTACAAAACCATGGTTGACTGGATCGGGCACAAGGACCTCGGCCAGAAGTGCCTCCTCTTCCTCATCGACGGCACCTACGGAAGCCGCCATGTGAACGGTGCACCCGCTCCCAAGTGGCAGAAGCCTCCCTTCAACGACGAATGGTGTTGCAGCATCATCGCCTCGCAAGACCCCTTGGCCTGCGACGTAGTGGGCATGGACATGCTCATCCACGAGTGGCCCGAGTTCGGCAGCTTCAACTATTGCGACGAATACCTGCGCGAAGCAGCCACCATCCCCAACCCCGTGACAGGCATCACCTACGACCCCGAGCGCGACGGCAAGCCCCTCACCGCCCCCCTCGGTCTGATGGAGCATTGCGACGAGAATCGCCAATACACCACCTTGGAGATGATTTACGTGAAGCAGTAATTTAGTGACGAGCTACAAACAATGCCACTCTTCCTGAACATGGAGGAGTGGCATTGTTCCGTTAAAAGGGAATTATTCGTTTTTTTACTCTATATCCCTCCCAAAGGTTATCCTTTGGCAATTTCATCCGCTGGGCGTGCCTTTGCCGTCTTCCACACACGCCAACCGACGCAAAGGGTCACAAGCAGGGCAACGGCCATAAAGATGCCAACGTATATCCACCAAGGGATAGAGGTCTGCACCACATATTGCTCCAGCCACGGCTTCATGCAGGCATAGCCTACGGGGAAAGCCACGAGAGCCGCCACGCCTTGCAGAGCCATGTATTCAACGATGAACATGTCGAGGATGTCCTTTGTGGTAGCACCGAACACTTTGCGCACGGCAATCTCCTTGCGGCGTTGTTCGCACGTGAGCATAATCATCGACCACACGCCGAAGAGGGCTATCAGGATACAGACAACAGTAATGATGTTGAGGAGTTTCTGGAGGTTGTTTTCTGATACCAGCATTGGAGCATATTGCTCATCATAAGTTCTTGGTTCTACACTGCTTATCCATCCAACCTTTCCTTTGCCAAAGTCTTTAATCTTTTGTCGGAGTGTTGGCCATGTGCCAGGGTTGAACTTGAAATGTACCGAACTGTATTCATATCTTTCCCAAGAAATTGGGAGACCAATAGCCGGTACAGCCTTTTCGGTTGGCGAATCGCATAGGATGTCTTTATAGACACCGATGACGGTGAGCGTGTTCTTTATGTTATCTCCGACGGATGCAACAAAAGTCTTTCCAATGGGGTTTTCCCATCCCATGCGACGGGCCAATGTCTCGTTGATGCACACATTGGTATTGTTGAGGAGGTCCCTTTGCATCCTGAAATCGGCTAATCTGTATGCTGTCCTATGTCGGAAATCGTCAGGGCGTGGCCATCGTCCTTGCAGCAAGGTCAATCCATAGAAGTCTGCCACGGTTTCGTCCATAAACTCTACGTGCAATCCGTAGTCATCGTTCATTTCCGGATTATCCTCTTTCTTCAATTCGTAAAGAGAGTTGTAATGATTGGGATAGATATATTCTGATAAGGCAATGGCTGTATCCACCTCGGGTTGTTGGTTGAGATAAAAGGCCAATTCCTCCATGTTGTTTTCGCCCGGGTACATCCATCCACGATTCTCGCGTTTGAAACCTATGTCGCCATAGCGCAAGGTATCAACCTGCTTCATCATTACTACCACGCAGAAGATGCAGAAGATGGAAATGCCAATCTGCAAACCTGTGCTGATGTGACGGAAGATGTGGTAACGCATCATTCCGCCTACACCAACGATGGCACTTTGCAGCGATTGGCGCTGGAAATAGATAATGACGGGAACGGATGCCGCCAGGGATAACAACAATACGACGGCCGAATAGAGGGCGGTCTCTTGGTATATGAACTTTACGGCTACAGGCAATTGCGACATTTCGTAGAACCAATCCATCGACAATTCCACGGTAAGCAAACCAAAAGCAAGGGCTATCACCAACAACAGGCCATATTCCGTAAGAAACTGTGCCGTCAGGTTCCATCCCGAAGCACCGAACGCTTTGCGCAAGGCCATTTCGCGTTTGCGGATAAAGAGGCGGTTGATGAACATGGTCAAGTAATTCAGCAAGCCGCATACTATCAACAACATACTGGCAACAGAGAACAGGTAGATGTGATTTATCTGAAATTTGGCTGTGAGCTTATATTCACCCGATTGATGCCGCATTTCGGTAATGGGCAGCACTTTCAGAGAGATGTCCATCACGTAAGTAGGCTCACCGTCCCTCATCATCATATTCTGCAATTTCGCCAATACGGTATCGGTACTTGCCGATGGATACAGGCGCATCACGCAAACCGCAGACAAAGTTCGTTTGTCGTAACCTTCGGACGGATATATACTCATTATATCCATCGGAAAATTGGTGTGCTCGCCCCAATCCTTGAATACGGCCGTCACGGTGCGTGGAGGCTGTTCCTCACCCATAATGTCTTCATTTACCAACACCTTGCCAAGGGGAGACTCATTGCCCCAAAAGCGGCGGGCAAAACGCTCGCTGACGGCTATCAGATTCTCGTCGTGCATGAAATCAAGATTGCCTTCAACGAATTTCACACCAAAGATATCCAGAAACTTATCGTCTAACAAGATCTGTTCAGCGTAATGATTTGCTTGGTTCGCGGGCTTGCACAATTTGTTGAGGAACAGGCTATATTCCGAAATCTCGGGAATCTGTTCCAAGTACTTTACCTTTATACTTCGTTCATTGATATAGGGATAATTGCTAACCAAGATTGTATAGATACCGTCCGCATCCTTATGAAACGCATCATACGTCGTTTCATACTTTATCCACATGCTTGCCAATGCAAAGCAGGCAAAGCCGATGGCGAGGCTCACGATGCTGACAAAAGATTGCAGACGGTACTTGATGAGTTGGCGCCAAGCGAGTCTGATGTTATGGTCGAACATATCTTTAAGTTGACAAGTTAACGAGTTGACAAGTTGACGAGGGAGATTTCATCTTCATCCTTGAACTTTCAACCTTTGATTCCCGAAGGATTTATCCCCGCAAAGGTGGGAATAATATGTGATTCAAACAAACTTTTGACCAAGTTTTTTCATGATCAGCACGATAAAGTTCCAACAAAGGCGCAACAAAATGGAATGCTCCGCATCACTTCTTTATTTATAGACTTTAAACATACATTCAAAGGTTTTAAACCTATGTTTAAAGACTGTAAACGTACGTTCAAGACTTGTAAATGGAAAAGTCATACAGAGCATTTCATTTTGTGAAAGGAACATTTCAGGTTTTGTGTGCAGAAGATTGGAAATTATTAGTGTCCGGTAAAAACTGCCACCACACATTCTTCATCCGCAGATGACGCGGATGACGCTGATTCATTATTCTTATTGCCTTATCGTGCCGAATGGCAATATCTATCCGCGTCATCTGTGTCATCTGCGGATGAGAAATGTTACCTGCTACACAAAAAAAAGAGTGAAGTCCCTGATTATGGGAATCTTCACTCTTTTGTTCGTTTATACTTCGTTTATCTTAGTTCTGCGGAGTAATCACGCGGTAGTTACCGCTGAGGTGCATGAATGAGAAGAGACGGAGGAGGGCATCGTAATATACGTCGATGAAGCCATCCTCGAAGGGCTCGTGCTTGGCATTCCAGAGGGCATCCACAAACTCCTGAGTGTGCTCGTTGTGGAAGAGCAAAGAGGTGGTTGCTACAGTACCTACGAGGCCGATGCTGTGGCGAAGGGCCTTCTCGGCATGGCCGGCACGGAGGATTTCGTTGTCCTCGGGCAAAGTACCGTCGATGCGATACTGGTCAACAAAGTCGTTCACACCTTGTGAGTAGAAGAAGTTCTGAATCTTCTCGCCATACTGCTGTTGCCACTCGCGGTCGGCACAGCTCCATGAATAGTCGAGGGCGATGTTCATGGGCACACGCCATGAGTCGTAGCGGAAGTTGCGCGAACCACGCATCCAGGGGTTGCTATCAAGCGGAGTACCGTCGTAGTTGCTATAGTCGGGGTTCAAGCCAGTAACGGGGTGTGTGGCCTTGTGCAAGTATTCGCGTGACACGGCAGCACACTCGTTCCAATAGTCAGCACGGCCATCGTCGGCATACTTGGCCCATACTTCGTAGAAGGCGGGGAGATGGTACGAGGGGTCGGTGTAGCGCGAACCACCACGGTCGGGAGTGAAGGTGATGAGCTTGTTCTCGGGGTTGATGAGGGGCATGGCTCCGCCTTCGCCTGTCTTCTCCATAGAGCAGTTGAGGATGCGTTGTGCCTCGGCCTTGTAGTTGATGCCGGTGTCGTCGCCCCAAAGGTTAGAGGCAAAGAGGAGGGCGGTGATGTAGTAAAGCTCGCCGTCGCTGGCAGAACCGAAGCTGTTGGGTGTACCATCGGTGCGGCAGCTCCAAGCAAAGTATCCTTCGCGAGGACCATCCTGGTGCTGCATGTACTTCTGACTCCAACGCCACAGGCGGTCGAAGATGTCCTTCTCGCCGAACTGTACGGCAATCATCATACCGTAGCTCATACCCTCGGTACGCACGTCGTGGTTCTTCACGTCGGATACGTAACCCATAGAGTCGCCTACCTCGAAATAACACTTGTTGGGGCCGCGGAATACGTCGTTGAACACTTCCTGCAACTTGGCATCCACCTCGGCGGGTGAGTAACCCATCTCAACGAATACATTGCGGTACTGACCTGTCTCGAAACCACCCTTTTCCCAAGGTGTGGGATTGTTGCCACATGACACACATGCCGCACCTGCAAAAAGGAGGGCGATGGTGCCTGTCAATATATTTCTTCTCATAATTATTCTTTTTATTTATTTCTTTTTTCGACAGAAGAACATAAGGACATAAGAGTAAACGCTTTCGTAATTTTAACCCTTATGTTTCTTATGTTCTTATGTCTAAAAATTAAACTAAGTATTTTTTAGTTAATCAAATAAATCTTCTCCAAACCGTTGTAGGTGCACTTCACGGTAGCACGGCCCTCGATGATGGGGCTGATTTCGAATTGTACACCAGGCTGGTCAGCTGTAGCATTCAGCACAGTACCCTTCTTCAACGGACCGTATGTCTGATAGCGGATGGCATCGGCATAACCATTGGCATTGGTGAAGCGGATAGGTGTAGTCGGGAGGTTCAACTTGTGGCCATCAGCGGTGATAGTAACCACTGGCACGACGGGGCGCTCGCAAGTGGTACCTGTCTTGGAGAAGCCAAGTCCGTGGAGGTCGAACAAACCAACAGGACGCTGGGGCTGTTGCTGACGTCCACCACCCCAACCTTGACGGTTAGGATTCTGCTGAGGTTGCTGAATCTCGGGACCCTCGACAACCAAATAGATGGCGTGCTTGCCCTTCAAACCTTCAACGGCGGGTACGGCCACTTGATAGTTCTTGGCTACACCACGGGGAGCATCGGCAGGAACTTCGATAACGGCAATCTCCTGCCCCTTCCAAGCATCATTGGCGTATGGGCCATCGAGCATTACGTGAATCTTGAACGCACCACGTCCGCTGGGAGTGAGGTTGACGTTGAGCATAGTGCCGTCGCCCTTCTGAGCACCGACGAATGCCTTCACACCCTTGGTGTCCTTCTCAAGACCACCGAAGCCGAAGTACTTGAAACCTACGATACCACCGTTGGTGATACCAGCAAGGTCCATATTGTTGTCCCACACATCGTGGTTGTCCTGCATCCAGTTGTTACCAGTAACGTAGCAAGCATATCCAGCAGAATAGTAGGCATAGGGGGGAAGACCAAAGATTTGGAAACCTTCGCTGGTCACCTCAGCACCTGTATATTCAGTGCCGTCAGAGGCCTTGGCTGTCCATTCGTTACCCTTCACATAGGGGTCGTAACCTGTAATCTTTACCACACCACCATCGGCAACCTTCTTCTTGTCCCAAGTAATCTTCACAGGAGCTACCATTGACTGACGGGCGTTACCGAAGCCACGGGGAGGACGGTGATAGAATACATACCACTGGCCATTGATCTCTTCGAGAGAACCGTGGGTGTTGTGGGCAAAGTTGGTGGTGGCAAGGTGTGAACCGTCCTCGTTAAGAACTACACCACGAGAGTCGACCAACACACCGCCTGAACGCCAAGGACCAAGGGGAGAGTCACCAAAGGCATAGCGGAGAGCTGAGTTGGTAGAACCCAAACCGTAGTCGGGGCCTGAATAACCTGAGAATACCATCACATACTTGTTACCTACCTTGCGGATAGAAGAGGCTTCGAAGAAGTTGAACTCACCGGGGTTCTGTCCCTTATAAAGAGCAGGATATTCAGTGCCTTCGGGATCGCGAACCTCACCATAACGGCTACTTGCAGGAATGAAATAGTCGTGCAACTTGGTACCAGGACGCATAGAGTACATGGTATTCTGATCCAACTCACAAGCAGTTGAGTGCTGGAAGCCATAGAATACATAGGCACGGAAGCCTTTGTCGTAGTCGGGGTCCTTCTTGTCAGTTACATATTCAATGTAAACAGAGGGGTCGAAGTCGATGAGCGAACCGGGCAAGCACTGACGGCCATCCTCGGTCAAGTTGATGGGAGTGAAGGGACCATCAGGACGGTCGCCCTTACATACCATAGCAATACGGCGGTGTCCACGTGAGTGGGGATAGAGATAGTAGGTCTTCTTACCAGTCTCACGGTCCTTCACCTCAACCAAGTCGGGAGCATACATGGTGTCCCACTGACCATCTACGAAATGAGTGAAGATGGGACCTTCGTCGCGCCATTGGCTCAAATCCTCAACAGGAGCTGACCACATGCGGATATCGGGGCCGCAGTAGGCAGAGTAGTTTACATCGTGCGAACCGATGATATAGGCACGGAACTTACCCGGATTATCGGGATCTTCAAACACACGGGGTTCGCCATCGGGTACATGCTCCCACAAAGGCAAATAGGGATTCTGTGCATTCACAGAGGTTGCTACCAAGAGAAGCAACAGTTGCAAAAATCTTTTTTTCATAGGTTATAAAAATAAATTTATTTAATAATGATTTTCTTTCCTTCAATAATCACAATTCCCTTATAACCGTCACCGACACGCTGCCCCATGACATTAAACATAGGTGCATCAGGACGCACAGAGGGGAGTTGTACCTCTTCGATACCCGTTGCACTCATATCCAGAGGAATGAATGAAGAGGTAGAAGAGATGTTGGCATATACGTCAAAAGGCATAAGCACGCCATCAGAAGTCTGACGGATGAAGCCCCACTTGCCATCCTGACATCCCAACAGATAGTCGCCTTCATAGAGGGAGGCTTGCGTGTACGAACCACGCAACATGTCGGCATACGGACTGATACGGAAAGCCACTTCGCCAGTGCCTTCCAATACCACCTCGCCCTGCGCCTCAATCAATACGGGCTGATGGGCAGGGACAGAATCAAGCGCCTGCAACGAGAAGTCGCTGGCTACACTATAGGCCTTCACTCCTTGAGGAAGAGCGGCCTTGAACGGCAACTTGAGCATACGATATCCGTCAACCATGCAAGTGAATGATGCCTTTGTGGCATTGAACGCCTTGGACGGACGGAAATCGCCTCCCTCGGATGTAAGCACCAAATTGGCACAGACATCGCCTACAACCACATTGTCACCACCAACGGCACTTCCCTCGGGAAGATAAATCACGCGATTCGTCACACCCCAATCCAACGTGGCAGGCAATGAGCTTACACCTGTCAAATCCAAACTGGTACATGAAGCATCGGTTGTATAGTCAATCAGATAACCATCATCGGCCACAAAGGTACCCGACATGGTAGCGGCATATTGTCCGCCTCCATTGGTGAGATATACATCGCCGAAGGTGAAAGTGAGGATGGACGACCAATTGTCGTTGGTGATGGATATAAGCCCTTTACAGCCATCCTTCAGGGTGCGGGGCGAAAGGTCGAACACCCAATTGAAGTTCTCGCGCTGACCGAACTCGATGCTTCCATAATTGTGAGAAGAGAGAGTACCCTTAGCGTTGATATAATATAAGGTAGTCTTTGAAGAACTGTAGTTCATCGTCGAAGAGAGCTTCTTCACCTGCAACACCAATTGGTCGAAACGGTCAGAAAGGATAAGATAGCCACTGGCCGCATTGGTCTTTGTCGAAATCAACGGATTGGAATGGTCCAATGTCTTTGTCTTGCCCGACATCTGATATTGTGTTCCCAAAGCGGTATTCGTGCGCATCAAATTGTCGATTTTACCAAAACGGGCAACGGTAGCTTTCATATCAGAGACCTGACGGTCGCGCGAACGCTCGAACAGAATGGTACACACACTGGAAGCCTCTATTTCGACCTCTGGACGACAAGTTTCAGCCTCTTGATCCAAAACTGTCTGCTTGAAGCTCTGCGCCTTTGTGGTTGTACGTATTTCGCCCTTCAGCGTATAAAAGGGAAGGTCGAGTGTCAAAGTACGTTTATCACTTGAGGGATTGGCAATGACCGCCACTACGGTGTCACCTGTCTGCGACAAGTAAACCGACCCTTCGAGTTGGGTGGAGGCATTGTCGGTGAATTGTCCCTCGACACGGGTCATACCTGTGACATAACGGGCAAAATGAGCCATTACGTAACCACGCTTGGTTACAGAACCATTGGTTGTTCCACTTTGGCCATCGCCCAACATACCATAATAACGCTTGGCGGCATAGTGAATCCATGCATTGAAATCGCCCAACATACAGGTGTTGATACTACGGAAGAAGTTGAACACATCCTTCGAATAGTCAAAGTTGCGCGACGTATTGCTATTCTCGTTCCAATTGATAAGGTATTCTGTCATCCAAATTTCTTTTCCCTGGGTTGCCAATTTCTTGTAGCCATCTTGAATACCGCCGTATTGGTGACCTCCATAAATGTCGAAGCAGGGAAGTACATCACTCTTGTTCAATTCGTTCACATACGAATCATTCACCGCCAACGTTTCGGGTGCCATAATTTTACAACTGATAGTACGCCCATAGAGCTTTACAAACTCAGCTATTTCACTTGCAGACCAAAGACATCCGGCATACGAAGCAGCCCAATCCGGCTCATTCTGAATGGAAATAGCATCCAACTCTACACCATTCGTGCGAAGATATTGCACATATTCCTCAAGGTATTGAGCGTAGTCAGCCCAATTCTCGCGCTTCAGTTTACCCGTGGTACCGTCTTCGTTCTTGGCATTACTCGTACCGTTGGTCTTCCATTCGGCAGGTTGTCCCCAAGGAGAGGCAAAGACAATAAGACCCATCTGCTTGGCCCACTTGGCCGTCTGCAATGACTGATTCCACCAAGATTTTCCAATGGGGATATAGAGACGCATGATGTTGCACCCAACAGTACTGCCGTTTCCCCACACTTTCTTTATCTCAGTCTGACTCATGTGGTTATATCCAAATTGTGGGCTACACACAAATCCTCCGAAACCGGTAATGTGCTGATGTTTTGTCTGAGCGTCAATACGCAAAGTCGCTTTCTGTGCTTGAATCGAACCACATGCACAGAAAGCGACTAAGAGAAGGGATATGAGTTTCTTCATATTTCAATTGTTACAAAAGAGAAAACCATCCCCTACCCCTTCACAAGGGAGAGGAGCAAAATGTCTGATTATTCGCAATCAGAACATCCACTCCTTACCCTTGAGGAAGGCCGGGGATGGGATTAGTTTATTTTACTTAAACAGCAACTGAGCCATTTCCTTGAGGCAACGACGCCATGTCTGGAATTCGTGAGCTGTACCTTCAGATACATAACCATGAGCATTGTGTCCAGCAGCCTTCAAAGCTTCAGTTGATCTCATGATAGCATCGGGGCTCTCCTTGCTTCCACAACCCTGGAAGATAAGTTTCACCTGCTTGGGATCCTTGATGTCTTCGGGTGCATACTGACCACCGCTCAACAAGCCATAGTAACCAAATACTTCAGGACGTGCAAGAGTGATGTTCTTTGTCTCCATACCACCCATTGAAAGACCTGCCATAGCACGGTGGTTATTGTCAGCACGAGTTCTGAAGTTAGCATCGATATAAGGAACGAGTTCGTCTACGAGAACAGTTTCAAAATCCTTGAAGTTGAATCCACCAAGACCACCGAATCTAACACCATTGGTCATACCGTATGTCATAACGATGATGAACGGTTCAGCCTTACCTTCGGCAATCAAGTTGTCCATGATAAGGTTAGCATGTCCTTGGTTGCTCCATGCAGTTTCGTCTTCTCCCCAACCATGTTGCAAATAGAGAACGGGATATTTTTCCTTCTTGTTCTTGTCATACATAGGAGGAGTATAAACGAATGCACGCTTGGTTTCTTGTGTGCTTTCACTCCAGAAGAGAACTTGTTGTACCTTACCGTGAGGAACATTCTTCATAGCATAGAAGTCCTGATCGTGAGCAGGAATTTCGATACCGCTTTCCCAACGGGTAGAACCATAATAGTTCAGTGTACCGGGGTCGTTCAAAATAGCACCGTCGATAGAGAGGTGATAGTAGTGGAAACCTTCGTCCATCGGACCGGCTGTTGTACCTTCCCACAAACCTTCCTTATTCTTGCGGAGCACTGTACCACCTCGTCCACCAAGACCAAGACTAACAACTACAGACTTAGCACCGGGGGCATTGATGCGGAAACGGGCATAACCCTGTGAGTTTACCATAGGATACTCCTGACCGGGCTGGTTCTTAGAAGAAGGCTGGAAATCTTCCTTGATAACTACATTGTCCAATGCGGGATCAAAGTCGCGAACAGCATAGTAAACAGGCTTGTACTTCAAGTCACCGTCAATCAACAAAGGATAGTTGGCAGTACCTACCCATGAATCCTTGTCGCTCAAATTCCAGAAAGTAACCACCTTCACTACATCCTTGTGCTTACGCAAAATCTTGAACAAGTTGGTGTATTGGTCAGTGTGCAAAGCCCTCACGTGATCGCTGATCTGAACACCTTGACGTGAGAATTGCAACTGTCCACCCATTTCTTCGTTGGCACGGATATCCAACTCGGTGAAGTGAATAGTGTTTACAATAGTTGAATACTTTTCGATAGCAGCTTCAATGTCTTCCATAGAAGGACCATAGATGTTGTAGTGTCCCTGCATACCGATACCGTGGATGGGCACACCAGCATCCTTCATCTTCTTAACCATGTTGAAGATACGGTCACGCTTAGCGGGATCAGCTGCATTATAGTCGTTATAGAAAAGGAGAGCATTGGGGTCAGCTTCGTGAGCAAACTCAAATGCTTTGGCGATGAACTCGTCACCACACAAGTTGTAAAGACGTGACTGACGGTAGTCGCTTACCTGACGGTTACCCCATCCGCGGCCTCCGCCATTGCCATCGGCCATAGCCTCGTTCACTACGTCCCAGCAATAAACGATATCCTTATAACGGTTAACTACCGTATGAATATGGTCGCGCAAGCGCTCGTAGAATACTTCTTTAGTCACTTCCTTACCATTCTTATCGGTAAACATCCAATCGCAGAACTGGCTATGCCATACAAGGCAGTGACCACGCATCTTAATGTTGTTCTTACGGCAGAAGTTGGCAATGGCATCGGCACGTTCCCATGTCCATACGCCTTCTCTCGGATGCACTTCACCCGGTTTCATTTCATTCTCCGCAGTGATACTACAGAAGTTATCCAAAATAATCTTCTGCTGATCTTCACTCAAATTTCTTGAATTGATGGCAACACCCACATCAAAATAATTCTTGTAAGTGTCCTTCAGACCTTGTGCCAACAATGATGTTCCGCTCATTGTCATCAAAGCGGCGAGGGCAATTGTTTTAATTTGTCTCATAACTAATATTATTTATAGGTTAATATTTTTTCGATTGCAAATTTATGACAAAAAAGCCACACATATCTTTATATACGTGTCTCATGCTTTCGTTTTTGTTTCACTAACGCGCAATTAGCGACAATACATATTTACAAACAAGTAATATATACACTTCGGACAATACTATGCGACCAAAATCCAATGACAGATTTGAAACCAACGAATTGTTTGCACTTTAAATAAAAAAGAGAAATAGCCACCCCTTTACCATCCATTATATACCATTCATCATATACCATATTAGTATGGGGCAGTCCCCAAAAAACCGGTTGTAAACATCGAAAGACAGGAGACCGTCAGACACTCAATATGCTCATTGGCACATGAACATAAGTCCATTGGCCATTTAACATAAGTTCGTTGGCACTTGCACTTATGTCCGTATTCCAGATGGTCTCTGGTAAAGGTCCAAAAGGGACGCAACCGACTTTTCGGATGACCCATTAGCATTCTATAAAGGGAAGCAATAAACAAAAAAAAGAAGCCGATAATCTTTCGACTATCGACCTCTATGGGTGACTAGTGGGATTCGAACCCACGACATTCAGAACCACAATCTGACGCTCTAACCGACTGAACTATAGTCACCATATTCAAGGCTTTTCTCTAAAAGCGATGCAAAGGTAGTACTATTTCCTGATTCTCACAAATTTTATAGCAAGTTTTTATTAAAAAAAATACTCTTCAATTCCTATATTGTTCTTTTTAAACAAATTACGGGCACTCTGCAAAAAGCGGTTCAAACGGGAGGATTCGGACGACATAATGGATTGAGGCGGATTAGCTGCCGGATAGATGAAATAGTTTCCTCCCCCATCCCGCAATGAAGGGCGCGAAGTCCACACCAAGCTATACTTACAATCAACCAAAGCCGGAATATGGCCGATTCTTTTCAGTTCAAGTTTTACCATAGCTCCACCATCTGTATTGGGAGCAGACATGTTGGAAATAAAGTTTCCCAAGGAATATACGACCACATGACGAGCTGCCGTATATTCATCAGGACGAACTTCCATGGGTTGT
Organism: Bacteroidaceae bacterium; assembly: GCA_017517605.1. Lineage (GTDB taxonomy): Bacteria > Bacteroidota > Bacteroidia > Bacteroidales > Bacteroidaceae > Phocaeicola_A. The sequence goes on along the minus strand of JAFWYQ010000091.1, from coordinate 8,911 downwards.
AGCACATGAGGATGCGAACCTATCACGTGGTCGACCCCATGGGATATAAGCCAATTGGCCATTTCACGCTCTTGCCGTTCGGGAAGGAGACGATACTCTATCCCCCAATGCATACAAGCGATGATAACATCGGCCTTCTGTGCACGCGCTTTAGCAATGTCTTGTAGGATTTGCTCCTTATCAATGTAGTTCACCACGTTGGGCGATTGCACCTCAATGCCATTGGTAGCATACGTATAAGCAAGGAAGGCTATACGAAACCCATTTTTTTGAATAATCAAAGGATAGAGCCGGTCGCGCTCTTCCTTATTAATATAAGTACCTGCATAAGGTATTTGAAGGGAGTCAAGTACATGAATCGTGCGCTCCAACCCTTTTTTCCTTCTATCGAGGCAATGGTTATTGGCCGTAAGGAATATATCGAAACCTGCCTCTTTGGCAGCTTGTGCGTATTCATCAGGAGCACTGAACTGAGGATAGCCTCTGTATGGCTTTCCTGCCAAGGTCACTTCCAAATTGGCAATAGCTATATCAGCACTACTAAGTTCTTCCTTTACATATTGAAAACATGGAGAGTAATCATACGATCCATCCATTTGACGGGCAGCATCAATCTGTCCTTGATGTTGCATCAAATCACCAGCAAAGAGCAAGGTTATTCGCCCAAACTCCTGTGCAGAGAGTTTTAAAGGGAGAATGCAAAAGAAAAAGATAAAAGGGATGAAGACTCTTTTCATGGTTAAAGATAAAGAAACAGGCACGGATGACATGGATAATGCGGAATCATTGAATGTTCTCAATTTCCGCGTTAATCCGTGTAATCCGTGCCTTATTTTTACTTATAAATCTCTTTCTTACCTGCCAAGAGGGTATTCTTCATCAGCGAACAGATGGTCATGGGGCCAACGCCACCGGGTACGGGAGTGATGTAGCTGCACTTGGGAGCCACTTCATCAAACTTCACGTCACCAGTAAGTTTGAAGCCCGATTTGCGGGTAGCATCGGGTACACGGGTTGTACCTACATCGATAATGACCGCTCCCTCCTTCACCATTTCGGCTTTCACAAAGTTAGGTTGGCCAAGAGCTGCAATGATGAAGTCAGCCTCCTGACACTCCTTCACCAAATCCTTACTACGGCTATGGCATACGGTCACGGTTGCATCACCAGGATAAGCCTTCTGCATCATAAGGCTTGCCATGGGCTTGCCTACGATGTTGCTACGTCCGAGCACAACACACTTCTTGCCTTGTGTCTCGATGTTGTAGCGTTTCAACAACTCAAGGATACCATTGGGCGTAGCAGAAATATAGCAGGGAAGTCCGATGCTCATACGTCCCACATTGATGGGATGAAAGCCGTCTACATCCTTGCGATAATCGATTGTCTCAATCACCTTTTGTTCTGAAATATGTTTGGGCAGAGGAAGTTGCACGATAAATCCGTCCACATCGGCATCTTCGTTCAATTCGCGCACCTTGGCCAGCAGTTCTTCCTCGGTCACATTCTCTTCGTAGCGGATAAGGCTTGACTTGAATCCACACACTTCACATGCTTTCACTTTAGCAGCCACATAGGTTTCGCTTCCTCCATCGTGTCCCACAAGGATAGCGGCCAAATGAGGGCGCTTACCACCACGGGCAACAATGTCGGCCACTTCGGCGGCAATCTCCAACTTCACCTGCTCGGCTACTGCTTTTCCATCAATCAATTGCATAATATTAATTAAAAATTATGAGTGCGAAGCTGATGAGAGCCTCGCTCGAACTAATTATGAATTATGCGACACATCAAGGTATCTTCATAATTCACAATTAATAATTAAAAAACTTATTTTCCAAACATGAATTTCTCTACCGCAGGTTGCATGTTCTCACCACGCAAGTTGGTGCGGTCGAGGATTGTACCATCGGGACCGATAAGCATGATGCAAGGGATACCCTGCACTCCGTACAACTTGGTGGCAGTCTCGTTAGAATCGATAATCTGCGGCCACACGATACCCTCTTTTTCCATAGCAGGAGCCAAGTTCTCAATCTCGTCCCACACGTAGATACCGAGTACGGTCAAGCCCTTGTTCTTATAGAGGTCGTGCAACTTGCGCAAGTTAGGGATTTCGCGCTTGCAGGGGCCACACCAGCTTGCCCACATGTCGACGAGCACATAGTTACCCTTGCCCACATAGTCAGAGAGCGACACGGGATTGCCATTGATGTCAGTACCCTTGATGTCGACATAAGACTTTCCTGCTACAGTATTCTGCTGAGCTTCCAAAGTCTCTTTCATGGCAGACACACGGTTGGTTGACAACAACCACGGGCCGAAGCTGTTCAGCAGCTCAAGTTGCTCATCCACACTCAAGACACTGGTCATGGATTGAGAAAGCATATATCCTGCCACGTCATCCTTATGTGCTTGACAATTTTCAATGATATGCTGCTTGAAACGGGGCAACCACTCTGTTTCGGATACGACATTCCATTCTTCACGACTGCCTTCGAAAGCCTGGTATGCCTCACTATAGGCATTGTTGATGCTTGCCATTGCATTGGACAGGCGTGTCAACTCATCATTAAGGGGAGTACCCGTAGGATTGTAGTCATACTCTGCATCTTCCGTAATGACAATGTTGCCATTCTCCAACGCAAACAAGAACGGCATATTTCCTCTATCTGTTGAAACAATAGCTACGAGAGCGGTGTCTACATTACCACCTTTGAACACATACTTGTCGCCTTTGACAACAGTGCTGTCCACACGCTCGTTGTTATCGTAATTTACGATGTAAATAGTTTTCCCGTTAAAGGTAGAATCAGGCATAGTACCTGTCACGGTGTAACCAGCAGAAGCTGAATTACAAGCGGTTAACATGGCCAACAAGCCAAGTGCGCTCAGTACGAATAAATTCTTTTTCATAATGTCTTTATTATTTTATTGTTTTGTTTGAATCTCATCTCTTGAATCCAGGCATGTTGGGCATTTTAGGCATCTTGCCCATCATCTTGGCCATATTGCCACCGGTAATCATCTTCATCATCTTGCGTGTCTGGTCGAACTGCTTGATGAGGCGGTTCACCTCCTGAAGGTCAGTACCACTACCCTTGGCAATTCGGTTGCGACGGCTTCCGTTCAAGATTTCGGGATTGGTACGCTCTTTCGGAGTCATGGAGTAGATGATGGCTTCGATGCTCTTGAATGCATCATCGTCTACATCGATATCTTTGATAGCCTTGCCCACACCGGGTATCATGGCGGCAAGGTCCTTGATGTTACCCATCTTCTTGATTTGCTGGATTTGACCGAGGAAGTCGTTGAAGTCAAACTGGTTCTTCTGAATCTTCTTCTGAAGGCGCTTGGCTTCCTCTTCATCAAACTGCTCCTGTGCACGCTCTACCAACGACACGATGTCACCCATACCCAAGATACGGTCGGCCATACGTGAGGGATGGAATTGGTCGATAGCCTCCATCTTCTCGCCCGTACCCACGAATTTGATGGGCTTGTTCACCACCGTACGGATACTGAGGGCCGCACCACCACGGGTGTCACCATCGAGTTTGGTGAGGACAACTCCGTCGAAATCGAGGCGTTCGTTGAACTCCTTGGCGGTGTTCACGGCATCCTGACCCGTCATTGAATCCACCACGAAGAGGGTTTCCGAGGGATTGATGGCACTCTTGATGGCAGCAATCTCCTGCATCATCTGCTCATCGATGGCCAAGCGACCGGCCGTATCGACAATCACCACATCGTATCCCTTCGTCTTGGCTTCGCGGATGGCATTCTGTGCAATCTCCACTGGATTCTTGTTCTCCAGCTCGCAATACACGGGCACTCCGATTTGCTCGCCAAGCACGCGCAACTGCTCTATGGCGGCAGGACGATACACGTCACATGCGGTCAACATGGGGCGACGGTTCTTCTTCGCCTTCAGCATCAAGGCCAATTTGCCCGAGAAAGTTGTCTTACCCGAACCTTGAAGACCCGACATCAAGATGATGGCCGGCTGACCTGCCTGTCCCTTCACATTGATTTCGGCCGTCTCGCCACCCATCAACAGTGCCAACTCGTCGTGCACGATTTTTACCATCAACTGGCTGGGTTTCACGGCCGTGAGCACATTCTGTCCAAGGGCTTTCTGCTTCACCGTGTCGGTAAAGGTCTTGGCCACTTTATAGTTTACGTCGGCATCAAGCAATGCCTTACGCACATCTTTCAAAGTTTCGGATACATTGACTTCGGTGATTTTCCCCTCACCCTTCAGGATTTTGAACGAGCGTTCAAGTCTTTCGCTAAGATTTTCGAATAACATATTGTTTCTTTCTGATTTTCAACTAAAAAATAAGCACTCCTTTTCGAGGCCAATTTGCCCCACCTTATTTATATATATATTTGAGGGCGCAAAAATACAAAAAAAATGCAAACCACGCAATTTTTCCTCCCCTACATAAAAGTTTTTTCTCTCCCGTTGGAAAAAAATATTTTTCAGGCAGGGGAAAAATAAGGAATAAACTTTTCTTTGAAAATGTAACAATCAGCCTTGATTATTTTGCCAACTCCAAAATCTATTGTAAATTTGCACACCTATTTATGGGGAAATGGAAAGATGCCGGAGTGGTCGATCGGGCCGCACTCGAAATGCGGTGAACGGGCAACTGTTCCCAGGGTTCGAATCCCTGTCTTTCCGCTTTTTTAAGGCACGGATTACACAGATTACACGGAGTTATTTTTAGCCATGAATTTCTGCGGAATCTGTGTCTGATTTTATTACACCAAGGGGTATCACAAGGATACAGAGCCCTTACAATCAAAGCATTATGGGAAAGAAAAAGAAGATACTTTTTATCTGTTTGGGCAATATTTGCCGTTCGTGTACGGCAGAGGAGATTATGCGCCAATTGGTTATCCGCGAAGGACGCGAAGAGGAGTTTGTGCTCGACTCGGCAGGTATCCTCAGCTATCACGAAGGGGAATTGCCCGATAGCCGAATGAGGATGCACGCATCTCGCAGAGGGTACAATTTGACGCACCGCTCGCGCCCTGTACGGACGGAGGATTTCTACAATTTCGACCTTATTGTGGCAATGGACGAGCGTAATGTGGACGACCTGCGCGAACGTGCGCCGGGGTTGGAGGAGGAGAAAAAGATTGTACGCATGACTGATTACCTCCGCCATCGGGTAGCCGACCATGTGCCCGACCCTTACTACGGTGGTGCTTCGGGATTCGAGAATGTGCTCGACATCCTCGAGGATGCCTGCGAAGGATTGTTGGAAGCTGAGAAATAAAAAAAGGGGGGGAGCAAAGAGGTCTTTTTAAGGAGTTAGAGGAGTTAAAGGGAGTTATCGGCTCTGACGAACCTAAGAGTTTTTATCAGTAGGAGTGTAGGAGGTAGGAGTGACGCTTCGCTTAGAAGTGTAGACGATAGTTTCGACTATGAGGTAAATTTCTCAGACGCAGATGACGCGGATAAGGATTTACCAGGCGGTCTTTGTCCTGAAGGAGCTGAAGGACCTGTGGACGCAAGCACAGGAAAAACCACAAGCGGACATACTCAGATTTTTCGCTTTGCTCAAAATGACAAAATAGAGGAAGGAGAACATGCAAGCAGAAGCATCGTCTACACTCCTAAGCGAAGCGTCACTCCTACCTCCTACACTCCTTAAAGACTTAAAATCCCTCCTTCAACTCGCGATAGAGGCGTTGCACGGGGAGGCCCATCACGTTGAAGTACGACCCCTCGATGCGCTCTACACCGATGAATCCTATCCACTCCTGCACACCGTATGAGCCTGCCTTATCCATGGGATGATAGTGGGTGACGTAGTAGTTGATTTCCTCCTCTGTGAGGGTGGCAAAGGTGACTTGCGACACGGAGGCGAAGCTCTTTTGAAACGAGGTGGTTGCGAGGGTGACACCCGTGATTACCTGATGTGTCTTGCCCGAAAGGTCGCGGAGCATCAGTCGGGCCTCCTCCTCGTCGGAGGGTTTGCCAAGCACCCGCCCGTCGAGCCACACGATGGTGTCAGCAGTTATCAACAATTCGTTTTCCTTTAGTGCATCCAAGTAGGCGGATGCCTTTGTGGAGGAGATATAGACGGGGATTTCCTCGCCTTGCAAGGTGGGGGGATACGATTCGTCGATACCCGGCAGGGTGCGCACTTCGTAGTCGAGGCCCAATCCGCTCAGCAACTCTCTTCGGCGAGGTGAATTGCTGGCGAGAATGATGCGATAGTCAAGTTTTAGCATAATTTTTTAGTGATTAGTTACGAGCTACAAGCTACGAGTAAGAGATACAAGTTACGAGCCACGAGTAAGCCATGCGGGGCTTGTAACTCGTAGTTTGTAGCTTGTAACTAAATTATTTCACCACCCGAAGGCTTCGTTTCCGTCCATCCATTTACCTTGTGCCTTGAGGACCTGTTCGATGACGTCGCGTCCGCATCCGTATCCACCGTTGCGGTGCGAGATGTAGGTGGAGATGGCTTTGATTTCAGGCGCTGCATCGGCAGGGCATACAGGGCATCCACAGAGGCGCATCACCTCGTAATCGGGGATATCATCGCCCATGTACATCACCTCTTCGGGACGGAGGTCGTACTTCTGCATCAGTTGGTTGTACTCCTTCAGTTTGATGGCACATCCGAGGAAGACGTCCTTCAGGCCAAGTCCTTCGTAGCGCACGCGGATGGCTTCGGTCTTTCCACCTGTGATGATGGCTACTATCAAGCCTTTTTTCACGGCCAGTTGCAGGGCGTATCCATCCTTTATGTTGGCCGTACGCATGGGGTCGCCATTGGAGGCAAGGGTGATGGTTTCGGCACTCAGCACACCATCCACGTCGAAGATGATGGCGCGTATCTTGGTAAGGTCGTAGTTTATCATAATTATAGTATTTAGTGACGAGTCTTTACTCTGAACTTGTAGCTTGTCACTTGTAGCTCGTAACTTGTTATTTTGTTTCGTGGATAATCCGGCTTGTCAGCTCATACAATTCTTTATAGAGCGGATGCTTGTCGAGCAGGGCAAGATGTTTGTCTATCACGTTCTTATCGTATCTGACGGCAGGTCCCGTCTGTGCATCGGATGGGTGAAGCGAGTGCACCTTGCGAGCTGTTTCGTCAATCAAGGGGAGCATGGCATCGAAGGGGAGGCCGTGCTCTTCCAAAAGTCGTGCCGATGCCGTGTACATGGCATTGGTGAAGTTGCAGGCAAAGACCGCCGAGAGGTGAAGGAACTTGCGTTGTTCAGAGTCGGCTTCGTGCACGTTTCGACTCAATGAGGAGGCAAGTGACCTGAGGATATCCATCTCCACCTTGCCCGATGCTTCGAGGAAGAAGGGAATCTCTGCAAAGTCCACCTCGCGTGCCTTGCTGAAGGTCTGCATGGGGTAAAGCACTCCGTAGTGTTTCAATCCGTACTCCTTCCACATATCCATCGGCACACTGCCTGCCGTGTGTACCCACAGGGCATATTCGCGTCCCTTCACCAAAGTGGGAAGCACCTCGGCAAGGGCCGAATCCTTCAAGGCCACGATGTAGAGTTGGGCATCGGTCACCACCTCGCTGAGAATGTTTACTCCCATGCTTCCCAAGCGCATGGCCAAGGCATCGGCCGACTCCTTTGTGTGGCTATACACTTGGCACACCACATGGCCAGCCTCTACCAAAGCCCGCCCCAAGTTGGTGGCAAGGTTGCCGGCTCCAATCAGTGCTATTTTCATATTTTATTCAAGTTTCGCTTGTACAACTTTTTGGAGTACAGGAGTGTAGGAGTGACGCTTCGCTTAGGAGTGTAGACGATACTTTTGCTTGCATGGTATCATTGTCTATACTATTGTCTACACTCCTGCCTCCTACACTCCTGCTACTTCTTTACTTGCGAAAGCTAAATATTTTATTTCAATACTTATTTATATGCACCTTCTCCCATTGCAGATTGGCTTCGTCGAAGGGTTTGCGCTCTTGTCCCTTGTGTCCTACGGCAATGATGGAGAGCACCTGCAATTGCAGGGGGATGTCGAGGAGGTCGCGCACCACCTCGTCGGCTTGGATGCCATCAGCGGTAAAGCGCTCGCGCACCTGCACCCAGCAGCTACCCAAGCCCAAGTCCTCGGCTTGCAACTGAATCATCAGCGAGGCCACCGAAGCGTCCTCAATCCACACGTCGCTCACTAAGGGGTCGGCCAGCACCACGATGGCCAATGCCGCACCGGCTATCAATCCTGCGCCAGCCTCTTTGCATTGTGCAAGTTTGGCAAGCATCTCCTTGTCGTCCACCACCACGAATTGCCACCCGTTGGAGCGCTTGCTCGAGGGCGACATCAACGCGGCACGAAGGAGCATTTCCACCTGCTCCTGTGTCAACTCTTCGTCGGTAAACTTGCGCGTACTACGGCGCAATCGTATCAATTCGCTGAAGTTTTCCATATCTTTTATCCATTCTTCGATTTTCAAAGGGGCAAAGATAGCGAAAAGAATCGGAAACGCCACCATTTCTTCACTTTTTTCAACCACGAATATACGTTTCTCGGGGAAATTCCGTTATGATACTTGTTAAAGAGAATAGAAATGAAGATGAACATACGTGCCACGCTTGCACTTATCCTATTATATATATGTATCCCTTGCGCATGGGCACAAGGGGTGGACGATGGTGCGCAGAAGGCTGCGGACGACAATGGACGGACGGCCCTCATCAGCGGCACCATCACCGACGACGAGCACCGCCCCATAGAGATTGCCAACGTGAAGGTGGAGGGGCAGATGGCCGGTACGGTGAGCGACTTGGAGGGCAACTATTCGGTGGAGGTACAGAGTGCCGACACGGTGACGCTCGTATTCTCGATGATTGGCTACGAGACGCGCAAGCGCACGCTGTACAACCCGCGTGGGAAGGTGCGGCTGAATGT
>JAFWYQ010000090.1 GCA_017517605.1 Bacteroidaceae bacterium | reverse complement strand
AGTGAACCATTGTTTCTTAAATCAAATGTTGAATCGTTATATTTAGGTCGAAATCTTGATTATATTGATCCTAATATCAGTCCCTATATTTTGCCCGCATTTTCATGCAGTTCAACACTTAAAGAAATTATTGTAGGTGATCTGGTTACAGGATTGGGGGCCTATTGCTTTAGAACAATGTATGTAGAGGACTTGAAATATGTATTTGGAAAAAACATCGAAAAAATTGGGTATAGTTGCTTTGGAAATTCTTTATTAGAAGAATTTATTATTCCCGAAGGCGTAAAGTATATTGACGATTATGCGTTTGAACAATGTCCTAATCTTGAAAAGATTGTTATTCCAGAATCAGTTATAAGTATAGGAAAGGATGTATTTCGTAGTTGTTCCAAAATTGTAGAATTTTCTATAAAAAGTAAAAATCCGTTTCAAGTTGCTACCATGTCAGGTTTTAGTACCACCGCTACCCTCACTGTCCCCAACGGAACGGCCAAAGCCTATAGTGACTTGGGTGGTTTTTGGGGACAGTTTGCTAATATTCAAGAAGAAGTGGATATCAATATTTCAGCAAACAACCAATGGTCAACATGTGCATTGGCATTTGATGCCGAACTTCCTACTGGTGTACAAGCCTTTACAGCAAACGGAATCAGAGGCGAATATTTAATACTTGAAGAGAGCGCTTCGCTGGAAGCCTATACACCATATATACTCTATGCCGAGAATGGATACGAAGGTACGTTGACAGGTATAGTGGATGTAACCAATTATCAAGAGCGTGTAAGCGAAGGTTTGTTGAACGGTGCTATCACTACCCAACAGACCTCTACGGGATACGTGATGCAGAATCAAGGAAATGGTGCAATGTTCTACAACGTAAGTGGAGAAACATTTAGTATTCCTGCAGGAAAGTGTTGGCTTGATCCGATAAATACAGGTGTAGCTACAGTACGCATGTCGTTTGGTACTACAGGAATTGAGGAGGTGAAAACACACGAAGAGGTGAAGGATGGGACCATTTATAGCCTTGACGGCAAAGTCGTGACAAATCCCGAAAAGGGAAAGATTTACATCATCGGTGGCAAGAAGGTGCTGAAAATGTGAGAATAGACAAAATGAGTGACTAACCAATAATAAAAGATAAAACTATGAACGTAAAGTATGAAGCTCCTCAAGTGGAGGTAATCGAAGTGGAAGTGGAACACGGCTTTGCCGGTAGTATGGGTTGGACAAGCGACCCTGCAAGTTCTGATTATGATATCATGTAAACGATAACTTAATACCCTATGCGACGCTCCCCGCAACCTGAAATCAAGTAAGGTTGTGGGGAGGTTCATTGTAAAGTGTTAACTCCGTTCGCCTACCGTGTTCGTTCGGTTCGCGAACGGAGTTAACTCGGTAGCGGTGTGAACTTATTGCTCTTTTTCTTGTCTAAATGAAAAAGTGTAATAAAGTGAAGTGAATTTGTTACAATCATGTAAATCTTATGCCAATCTTGGCGTTTCAATATTCATTATCTTACAAACGGTATTTTGTCGATTTTGGAAGATAAATCCTCCCAATCTAATTTATAGAACCTCCCTTGATTGTTTTTTAAGGGAAAAATTTAAAGTATGATTTAAATAATTCGTATATTTGCAGAAAAATAAAGTTACAGTTTAAATAATATATGGCAAGAATACCGAGTAAAGTACACAGAAGAGATACCTACATTGAGCGTATCAGACCTTTTATGCATACCAATACCGTAAAGGTTATGATTGGGTATCGCCGTGTTGGTAAGAGTTACATCCTGTATCAACTAATCAATCTGATTATGGAAGAAGAACAGGATGCCAACATCATTTATATTAATAAGGAAGACTTGGAATTTGAATTTATTGCAAACTATCGTGACCTTTATGGATATGTCAAAGAACGATTGAGTAACGATCGTCGGAATTATATCTTTGTGGATGAAATACAGGAAATCGACGATTTTCGTTTGGCCATTCGTTCGTTGGCTTTGGATGAAAACAACGACATCTATATAACTGGAAGCAATTCGGAAATGTTTTCGAGTGATTTGGCCAATGAATTGGGTGGCAGGTATGTGGAATTTAAGATATACAGTCTTTCGTATCTGGAATTTCTGCAATTCCATCAACTTCCGAATGATGATGATGCGTTGGAGAAGTATATTCATTTTGGAGGATTGCCCTATTTGATGAATCTTCCACTTGAAGAGGATGTGGCAATGGAGTATATCCATAGTATTTATTCGACAATCGTGTTGCGCGATGTAGTGCAGCGCAAGAATATACGCAATACAATCTTCCTTGAACAACTCATTCGTTTCTTGGCAAATAATGTGGGAAGCCTATTTTCTTCTAAGAGCATTAGTGATTTTTTAAAGAGCCAGCATGTAATGATTGCACCCGGGCAAGTGTCAGATTATGCTGATGCGTTGGCGGAAGCTTTTATTGTTCATCGTTTGGGACGATATGATATTGCAGGCAAGAAGTTCTTTGAACGGGGAGAAAAGTATTTCTTTGAAAATATGGGCATCCGTAATGCTATCGCTGGATATAAGCCACAAGACAAAGCCAAGCGATTGGAAAATGTTGTGTGTAATCACTTAATGACATGTGGATATGATGTGAAGGTAGGAACTTTGTCAACCGAAGAAATTGATTTTGTGTGCACTCGAAATGGTGAAACTCTGTATGTGCAAGTCGCCATTGAACTTTCAAAACCTGAAACCATCGAACGTGAGTTCGGCAATCTGTTGAAGATAAAAGATAATTATCCAAAGATTGTAGTTTCTGGTGAACGTTCGTTTGAGAATAGTTATGAAGGAGTGGAACATGTATATGTCCGTGATTTTCTTTCTTCGGAACTGAATAGAATGTTTGGATAATTTTTTCGATAGTGAAGATTCTAAAGCATACTGTTTGATTCGTGCATAATAATACCATTCCTCCGCGCATAAGATTACTAATCTTCCGTGCTGAAGATAGGTATCTTCAAGCGTAAAGATACCTATCTTATAAGTGTGACGATTTTTCTCCTCATTCAGATTGCTCTTATTACATATTTTATTTACCTTTGTGGCCGAATAAAGAATCCGTTTGAGGAGAGAATGAAAGAAGAGAGAGTTGTATTTATAGATTACCTCCGCGTGGTGGCTTGTTTCCTGGTGATGATGGTGCATGTGACCGAGAACTTCTACATACCAGATACGTCGGGAGTGGGGGAGAATATGATTCGCATAGCGGATGATACGAACCGTTTTTGGATTGCCTTTTGGAATGGAGGGATTGCACGCACGTGTGTGCCTCTGTTCATGATTGCATCAGCCTTTCTATTGGTGCCTATGAAACAAGGGGTTAGCATGATGGGATTCTACAAGAAACGCTTCTTACGCATACTTCCACCGATGATTGTATTCATGGTGTTGTATGCCTTGCTTCCACCTCTGTGGGGCGCATTCAGTTGGGAGCAAAGTTGGGCGTACATCAAGGCTCTCCCCTTGAATTTCCCCGATTATGCTTACCACCTATGGTTCATGTATCCATTGATTTCTCTCTATCTTATCATCCCTATTGTATCTCCTTGGCTTGAGCGTTCATCGGCGAAGGATGAACGTGTGTTCCTTTGCCTGTTTGCATTATCTACGCTGATGCCCTTTATCCACAAGTTGACACCGTATAGTTACATATTCGGCGAATGTTGGTGGAACAATTACCATTTGTTGTGGTATTGTTCGGGGTATTTGGGATACTTGGTGATGGCGCACTACATCCGTGTGCATCTGCATTGGTCGGTAAAGAGGCGTTTGTGGATTGGTGGAGTATGTTTCTTGGCAGGTAGTGCCTACACCGTGTGGTCGCACCTTAGCATGACCGTGGCCGACACATCACTGTCACTCTCCCTTATCGAATATGCATGGGAGTTCTGTACCCCTAATGTGCTCTTGGCTTCGTTCGGTGCTTTTACACTTTTCACTTGTATCCGTCAGACGAAAACTCCCCGTTTGGTGGCAGACATCAGCAAGTTGTCCTTTGGTATGTATCTGGTGCACGTCTTCTTCGTGGGGCCGATTACCCAATACATTATAAATGGCAATCCTGCCGAACCGCTTATGCCCGTGTGGATAGCCATACCAGTGGCTACATTCCTCTGCTATGTGTGTTGCTATGTAGTTTGCAAGGTGCTTTCCTATCTGCCCTATAGCAAGTATATTGTTGGTTGACAATTATTTTGGATTTACCTATAAATAAATATAGACATGAAAAAGTTTTTATTCCTTGCCTTGTCGCTCTGCTTTACGACGGCACAGGCACAAACTGCGAGAAAATTTACGTTGGACCTTACCGAAGATGGTAAGGCTCAGATGGTGTGCTTCCTTCCCGAGAATCCGTCGGGTAGGGCGATTGTGGGAATCCCTGGTGGAGGTTACTCCATGTTGTCGAACTCACACGAGGGTTACCAAGCTTCTGAGTGGCTCAACAAGCGGGGTATTGCCTACTTTGTGGTGAACTACCGCCTTCCTAATGGCGACCGCACTATCCCCATTGGTGATGTGGAGAAGGGTTTCAGCATCGTGCGCGACTCGGCTTCGGTGTGGGGCATTCATCCACGCGACGTAGGTATCATGGGCTTCTCGGCCGGTGGACACTTGGCTTCGGTCATCTCTACCCACTCTGAGTATGAGGTTCGCCCTGACTTCAGCATCCTTTTCTATCCTGTCATCTCGATGGACGAGCGTGTGTCACATAAGTATTCGTGCCAGAACTTCCTTGGCGAGGAGGGACAGAAGGATAAGGAACTTGTACGCAAGTATTCTACCCAAAATGCGGTACGCAGACACTTGACTCCTCCTGCACTTATTGTATCGGCCAGCGATGACCGCTTGGTTCCCTTCGTAACCAATGGATTGGAGTACTACAAGGCTATGCGTAATGCGGGCAACCAGTGTGCCATGTATGTCTATCCTACGGGCGACCATGGATGGGGATTCGGTCCTTGGTTCAAGTATCACAATCAGTTGATGACCGACATTGGCACTTGGTTGGACAACCTCCCTGCTCCCAAAGCAGATGCCATTCGCGTGGCTTGTATTGGTAACAGCATCACTGACGGACATGGCATCGACCTGGCCGAGCAATATGCCTATCCTGCACTTTTGCAACAACGTTTGGGTGCCGATTATTGGGTGGAGAACTTTGGTGTGAGCGCTCGTACGATGCTCAACAAGGGCGACAATCCTTACATGAAGGAGATGGCTTGGCGCGATGCCTTGGCATTCAATCCCGATGTGGTTATCATCAAGTTGGGAACCAACGATTCAAAGCCTCAGAACTGGCAACACTGTGCAGAGTTCAAGCAGGACCTTGTGCAGATGATTACTACCCTTTGTCCTGAATTGTCCGACTTGCCTAAGAATAAAAAGAAACGTGCCAAGGCTTTGGCCGAGGTGAAGAAGCAGATCTACCTCTGCACACCCATCCCTGCTTTCAAATCTACTTGGGGAATCAACGACTCGGTGATTGTCAATGGCATCATCCCCATCCAACAAGAGGTGGCCAATGAGTATGGCTTGAAGGTGATTGACCTCCACACCCTCTTTGCCAACGATGGTAACAAGATGCTCTCTGATGGCATTCATCCCGATGGAAATGGAGCACGCCGCATGGCTGAACTTATCGCTGGGGAATTGAAGAAGTGATAATAGTGATTAGCTACTAGTGACTATTGGGTTTAATATAAAGAAAAAAGAGTGAAGAATCCACATTGGACATCTTCACTCTTTTGCTTTTGTTCTTCACTT
>JAFWYQ010000089.1 GCA_017517605.1 Bacteroidaceae bacterium | reverse complement strand
GTCGCCGGCGCCCTGCTCCATGGGGTCTTGGCGCTCCACACCACGGTTGATGTCGGGGCTTTGCTCGTGGATGGCATTCAACACGCCGCACGAGTTGCTCTCAAACATGTATTCGCCCTTTGTGTAACCAATTTTCTTAATCACTTCGCGGGCAATCAGCTGCAGGTCCACGTAAGCTTTGGTCTTCACTTCGCCGGCAATCACCACCTGTCCGGTAGTCACCAGTGTTTCACACGCCACCTTCGACTGGGAGTCGTAAGCCAGCAATTTGTCCAATACTGCGTCCGATATTTGGTCGGCCACTTTGTCGGGGTGTCCCTCAGACACCGATTCGGATGTAAACAGATATCCCATTTTATCGTTATAGTTTATAGTTTTATAGTTGCAATAGTTTTTATAGTTTCTATAGTATCTATAGTTTCTACAAAATAATTCAATGGGAAAAATGGGTAGTAAATACAACGCAAATAGCCCGTATGGCTATCTTATTTAGCATTTTTTACCGTGGTTGCAAGCTGCCCAAATCTCTCCACTGAACTTTTCGGGTGCAAAGATACAATGAATGATTCAAATATTAAAAAGATTCCAATAAAAACAACTATCTTTGCACTCAATTGTTGTATTTGATAAATAAAAACCGTGGCAACCGTTATCTATCCTTCACCAATCTTTGGCCCGATACACAGCAGACGCTTGGGTGTGTCGTTGGGCATCAACCTATTGCCTGCCGATGGCAAAGTGTGCACCTTCGACTGCATCTATTGCGAATGTGGATTCAATGCCCAACGTCGTCCTACGCGCCCCATGCCTACCCGCAAGGAGGTAAGTGCGGCTTTAGAGGCCCGCTTGCAAGAGATGCTACAGCATGGCCCTACACCTGATGTACTGACCTTTGCCGGAAATGGCGAACCTACGGCACATCCCCACTTCCCTGAGATTATCGACGATACATTGGCTTTGCGCAACCGCTATTTCCCCAATGCCAAGGTGAGTGTACTGTGCAACTCTACACGGGTAACCATCCCAGCCGTGCGCGAGGCACTGATGAGAGTGGATAATGCCATCATGAAATTGGACACGGTGGATGCTGATTACATTCGTCTGCTCGACCGTCCTACAGGCCATTACGATGTAAACGAAATTATTGAAGCACTGAAACTGATGCGGGGGAAACTGGTGATACAGACCATGTTCCTGAAAGGATGTTCAGCCAATGGGGATAATATGGACAACACCGGCGACCACTATGTGCTTCCTTGGATAGCAGCGGTAAAAGAAATTGCCCCACGCCAAGTGATGATCTATACGATTGACCGCGAAACTCCCGACCAAAACCTACAAAAAGCTACACCTGCCGAACTGGACCGCATTGTGGATTTGTTGCACAAAGAGGGGATTCGGGCAACAGCATCGTATTAAGGTGAGACACAAAATGCAACCATTTATTTTTTAGATGCAGATGACGCGGATAACACGGATAGGTCATAATCTATCTGCGTTATCCGCGTCATCTGCGTCTGAACTGTTTATTATAACAAGGTTTCCTCTTCTAAAAGCCCTATACCAATTCTCCCTTCAAGGTGGCCGAAGAGGCCTCTGTGATGCGCACGGTTACGAAATCGCCTACACGGTGTGATCCACGGTCGAACACCACCACGCGGTTCTGTTCGGTGCGGCCCACCAACTGTTCACGCGAACGCTTGGAGGTTCCCTCTACCAACACTTCATACACTTTACCGATACACCGTTTGTTGGCCTCGGCAGAGAGCTGGTTCTGCACTTCGATGATTTCGTTCAATCGACGGATTTTTACCTCCTCGGAGATGTCATCGGGAAGGTTCTTCGATGCATACGTACCTGGCCGCTCGCTATACTTGAACATGAAGGCTGAGTCGTACTGGCACTCGCGCATCAGCGAAAGGGACATCTGGTGATCCTCCTCCGTTTCGGAATGGAAACCGCTGAAGATGTCGGTGCTCAATCCACAATCGGGGATAATGCGACGGATGGCCTCCACACGTTCGAGATACCATTCGCGGGTATATTTACGGTTCATCAGTTTCAGGATGCGGCTGCTTCCGCTCTGCACGGGCAAGTGGATGTGGCGACATACATTCGGCTCTTCAGCAATCACGTGCAATGTCTCGTCGCTCATATCCTTGGGATGCGAGGTTGTGAAACGGATGCGCACACCCCTTGCCGCTTGTGCCACGGTGCGAAGGAGTTGGGGGAAGGTAATAATCGAGCCATCCTCCGCTTCGAAGCGGTATGAGTTCACATTCTGTCCCAAGAGCGTAATCTCTTTATATCCCTTTGCTACCAAGTCGGCCACCTCGCCAAGGATGCTCTTCACATCGCGGCTACGCTCACGTCCACGGGTGTAGGGCACAATGCAATAGTGGCAGAAGTTGTTGCATCCGCGCATGATGCTGACAAAGCCCGACACACGGTTTCCGCAAATGCGGGCAGGGATGACGTCGCGGTATGTTTCAGTAGTCGAAAGTTCTACATTGATGGCCTTCTGTCCGGCCTCCACTTGAGCAATCAAGTCAGGAAGGGAGAGGTAAGCATCGGGTCCTGCAACCAAATCCACATGATGATTGTTGATAAGGTCCTCCTTCACACGCTCGGCCATACATCCGAGGATACCCACAACGAGGCCCCGTTTTTTTCTCCGTAGGGCATGAAAATATTCCAGACGGTTCAGAATTTTCTGCTCCGCATTGTCACGAATGGAGCATGTGTTGAGGAACACGGCATCGGCCTCGTCCAACGAATCACACACCTCATAGCCAGCCATCTGCATGATGGAGGCCACCACCTCACTGTCCGCCACATTCATCTGGCATCCGTAGGTTTCGATGAAGAGTTTCTTCAAGTCAGTTGTGGATTTTGAGTCCACTCCTTGGTTGGTTTGCATATTAATAGTCAATTATATTCTTGTTTATAAAACTTCTGATGCTCTTTCTATATAAAGATGGCGCAAAGATAGTGAATTTCTTCGCGTTATCCACCCTCCTCCACCGAATAAAATTGCATTAACCCTTCCATTTCTTAAAATAAAGGCTCAAGAAACCTGAACAATGCGCTCGGATTCTTCATTTATAATCTTTGAACATGCATTCAAAGACTTTAAACGTATGTTCAAAGATTATAAACGTATATTCACAACTTATAAATAAAGAATACATGCAGAAGATGCAAATTTCTTTAAGTCACATTTTAGATTTTACGACCTAAAGATACACATCCTTAACGGATTTTATATAAAAAAGATGAGATATATAACAAAAAAGTCGTACCTTTGGCCGGATTATATTAAATAGGTACACGTATGAAAGACTTAATACCCATTCTTGTCGTAGTGGTAATCCTTATCCTCAAGGCACGAAATGCCATGAAGGAGGCTCAGCCGCAAACCGAAGCGAATACTTCCGACCCCCTTGACTGGGAAGGAGAAAAGCCCTATTGGGAGGAAGAGGAGCAACCGGAAACAACGCGTCAGCCGATGAGCGACGTCGAGCAGATATTGACCATGCTTGGCCAGCCACGCCCTGCACAAACGGTACCTGCAGAAAAATCCATAAAGGAAAAGCCTGCCGCCAGTACAATGGACAAAAAAACGACACTGGTGCCTCAACCAACGACACCACGCAAAGGACACTCTATCGGCAATGGATTACGTTCGCCACAAGAGGCACGCAGAGCTTTCATCTATAGCGAAATATTCAAGAGGAAATATAACTAACATATCATGAACATGGCTTTAAAATTCATCACGGCAGCCGAGGCCGCCAGCCTGGTAAAACACGGCGACAACATCGGACTTAGCGGATTCACCCCCGCAGGTACGCCTAAAGCGGTGACAATGGAGATAGCAAAGATAGCAGAAGCAGAACACGCCAAGGGCAATCCCTTCCAAATAGGCATCTTCACTGGTGCCAGCACAGGTGACTCGTGCGACGGCATCCTGGCGCGCAACAAAGCTATCCGCTACCGCGCCCCCTATACCACCAACGCCGACTTCCGCAAGGCGGTAAACAATGGCGAAATTGCCTACAACGACATTCACCTGTCACAAATGGCACAGGAACTCCGCTACGGATTCATGGGTAAGGTGAACCTCGCTATTCTGGAAGCTTGCGAAGTGACACCCGACGGCAAGGTGTATCTGACTGCCGCCGGAGGCATTTCGCCCACCATTGCCCGCATGGCCGACAAGGTGGTGATTGAGTTGAATGCCGCACACAGCAAGAACAGCATCGGTCTGCACGATGTGTACGAACCACTCGACCCGCCCTACCGTCGCGAAATTCCCATCTTCAAGCCCAGTGACCGCATCGGTACCACCTACGTGCAGGTTGACCCCGCCAAGATTGTAGGTGTGGTAGAGACTAACAAACCCGACGAGGCACGCGCCTTTACCGCTCCCGACCCCATCACCGACAAGATTGGACAGAACGTGGCCGACTTCCTGGCCGCCGACATGCGACGCGGCATCATCCCACCGACATTCCTGCCCCTGCAGAGTGGCGTGGGCAACATCGCCAACGCAGTGTTGGGCGCCTTGGGACGCGACACTACCATCCCTGCCTTTGAAATGTACACCGAAGTGTTGCAGGATGCCGTGGTCGACCTTATCCGCGCCGGCCGCGTGAAATTCGGAAGTACCTGTTCGCTCACCGTGACAAACGAGTGTTTGGACGGCATCTATAACGACATCGAGTTCTTCCGCGACAAACTGGTGCTCCGTCCCAGCGAAATCAGCAACAGCCCCGAGGTGGCCCGCCGCTTGGGTATCATCTCCATCAACACCGCCATCGAGGCCGACATCTACGGCAACATCAACTCTACCCACATCGGCGGCACCAAAATGATGAACGGTATTGGTGGAAGCGGTGACTTTACACGCAACGCCTACATCTCCATCTTCACCTGCCCATCGGTAGCCAAGGAGGGGAAAATCAGTGCCATCGTTCCCATGGTGTCGCATCACGACCACACAGAGCACGATGTGAACATCATCGTAACCGAACAAGGTGTAGCCGACCTGCGCGGTAAAAGCCCCATGCAACGTGCACAAACCATCATCGAGAATTGTGCACACCCTGACTACAAGAACTTGTTGTGGGATTACCTCAAACTCTCATCCAAAGGACAAACCTGCCACAACATGGCTGCATCCCTCGCCATGCACGACACATTGGCCAAGAAGGGTGACATGAGATTGACTGATTGGGCTGAATATGTGAAATAAGTGTGATAAGTTACAAGTGACGAGCTACAAGCTACAAGTAATGGGTAGCTCGTCACTTCAAGTAAATAATAATACCTTATGAGAGAAACAATTGACAGAATAAAGAACAGAGTATTAGGAGCAGCCTGCCTCCTCTTCTGTTGCTTGGGATTGCAGGCACAAACAGCTGACTACTCGCGCCGCATGGTAGAATCGCACGGCAAAGCTTGGTCGGCCGACAAGAAATGGGACTATGTAAGTGGACTGGTGACAAAATCACTACTGAAGTGTACCACCCAATACCCCGACGAACCGTGGAGCCTGACGGCCTATGACTGGTGCAAGTTCTATGCCGATGCAGCCCTCAACGAGGACGGTACCTTC
Organism: Bacteroidaceae bacterium; assembly: GCA_017517605.1. Taxonomy (GTDB): domain Bacteria; phylum Bacteroidota; class Bacteroidia; order Bacteroidales; family Bacteroidaceae; genus Phocaeicola_A. The sequence continues at coordinate 25,772 of JAFWYQ010000089.1, read as the reverse complement.
AAGGCATTCAAGAAGGGAAACATCGACAACATTGCCTCGGGTAAAGTATTCTTCGAACTGTATCACCGCGAACTGGCCAAAGGAAAGAAAGCCGGCAAAAAGAATGCAGCCAAATACAAGGCTGCGGCCGACTACCTCTACAACTACCTGCGCACAGAATACTCGCGCATCCAATTACCCGACGGAAAGGGTTGTTTCTTCCACAAAGACATCTACCCCAACCAGATGTGGTTGGACGGCCTCTACATGGGCGCCGCCTTCTATGCCGAATACCTGGCAACCTTCGCCCCCGAGGATATGGAGGGATGGAGCGACATTGCCAACCAATTCATCACGGTACACCGCCACACTTACGACCCCGAAAAGAAACTGAACTACCACGGATGGAGCGCTGACCCTGCTGACGAAAACTCTTTCTGGGCCAACCAATGCGGCCCATTCGTAGGTTGCTCGCGCGAGTTCTGGGGTCGTGGCATGGGATGGTTCTTTGCAGCCTTGGTAGACGTACTGGAAGTTATGCCCAAAAATCACCCCGACTATACCAAGCTGAACGGCATCCTGAACCAAGTAGCCGAAGGGTTGAAGCAATGGCAGGATGACGAAAGCGGAGTGTGGTACCAGTTGCTGCAATACGATGACTCGTTCGTAGGTACCTGTGGCACCAAGAACTACCTGGAGGCTTCGGCATCGTGCATGTTCACCTACTCTTACTTGAAAGGATTGCGATTGGGATTGTTGGACGAGAGCTACCGCTCTGTAGCCGAAAAGGCTTACAACGGTGTTATCAAAACCTTCGTAACGGAAAACGAAGACAAGACACTGAACCTGAATTTCAGTTGCCGCTCTGCCGGACTCGGTCCCAAGAAATCTCCTTCGCGCGACGGTAGCGCCAGCTACTACCTTTGCGGTAGCGATGTGACCATCGTGAGCAACGAAGGAAAGAGCCTTGGCCCCTTCATCATGGCAAGTCTGGAGTGGGAATTGGCAAAGAAGTAAGAAGAAACAATAAAGGATTCAGAAGTACAGGAGTGCAGACAACACTTCCACCTTATACATATACAGGCAATACATTTGTCTGAACTCCTGAACTTCTGTATTTCTGAACTCCTACAAAAATTATTGAGACTGAATTGTGAGACTGAAGAAGAACATCTTTTCCTCCCCTGTGGCATTCGTAGTCAATATGGTGTGGGCTTATGTGGCCTATGCCCTATGCCGTGTGCTCTACCTTGTGGAAAATTGGGATGTGTTCGGCTCTAACCTTTCGTGGGTCTCAGCTTGGGAAATAATGAAGGGAGCATGGATGTTCGACACATCAGCACTGCTCTACACCAACGCGTTGTACGCTCTGATGATGCTGATACCATGGCATTTGAAAGAGCGCGACGGTTGGCAACAGGCATGCAAGTGCGTATATATGATAGTGAATGGATTGGCCATCTGCATCAATCTGGCAGACAGTGTATATTTCCAATACACCGGACGACGTACCACCGCCACCATCTTCAGCGAATTCAGCAACGAAGGAAATTTAGGCAACATCATCAGCATCGAATTACTGAACCATTGGTATTTAGTGCTGGTTGCCATTGCACTTATCTACGGACTCTATAAAGTATACGTCCTACCAGCAGGCAAACCGTGGCGCCGCCCCTTCGGACTCTATTACACGATACAATCCATTTGCTTGGTATTGTTTATTCCCCTTTGCATCTGTGGTATGCGCGGAGGAGCCACCACGGCCGTACGCCCCATCACTCTGAGCAATGCCAACCAGTATGTAGACCGTCCGGCAGATGCCGCTTTGGTATTAAACACCCCCTTCTCCTTAATCCGTACCATCGGAAAGAAACCATTTGTAACCCCGACATATTTTGATAGGGAAACATTGGATGGTATTTATTCGCCAGTACATATATCAGTTGACAAGGAACAAGTTGACAAGTTGACAAGGCCATCCGGAACGAACTCCTCGTCAACTCGTCAACTCGTCAACTCGTCAACTAAAAACATCGTCATCCTCATCGTTGAGAGTTTCGGGCGTGAATATATCGGTGGTCTCAACAAACAATTGAACAACGGGACATACAAAGGATACACTCCCTTTACTGATTCATTATTGACTCAAAGCCTCACATGGGAATACACCCTTGCCAACGGACGCAAGAGCATAGACGGTATGCCCTCAGTACTAAGCAGCATCCCCATGTTTGTTGAGCCCTTCTTTGTCACACCGGCAGCCACCAACAACCTCGGAGGTATTGCCCGCGAATTGGGAAAGGATGGGTATCACTCTGCCTTCTTCCACGGTGCGGAAAACGGCTCGATGGGTTTCCAAGCCTTTGCCCGTGCCACCGGATTCAAGGAATACTACGGACGCGACGAGTATAATTGCGACTCACGATTCAATGGTGACAAAGAATTTGACGGTACATGGGCCATTTGGGACGAACCTTTCCTGCAATTCTATGCCTTGACAATGAGCGGAATGCAGGAGCCTTTCATTACAGCCATCTTCACAGCCTCTTCGCATCACCCCTTTGCCATCCCGGAAGAATATACCGACAGTTTCCCAAAGGGTGACAAACCTATACACCAATGCATCGGTTATACAGACCATGCCCTGCGCCGATTCTTCGAAACGGCCAGCCGACAACCGTGGTACAAAAATACCCTGTTCGTCCTCACCGCCGACCACACCAACCAATCGTCGCATGCCGAGTACCAGACTGCATTGGGCAGTTTCAGTGTACCCATCATTCTATTCGACCCTTCAGGAACACTTCCCACAGGCATCCAGCCAGGAATCGCCCAACAGATTGACATCATGCCCACGATACTTGGTCTTGTGGGATACGACAAACCATACGTAGCCTTTGGCAAGAATCTTTTCAGTACACCCACAGAAGAAACCTGGGCGGTGAATTTCCAAAACGACATTTACCAACTCATTAAAGGTGATTACCTGATACAGTTCGATGGACGGGAGACAAAAGCCATTTACCGTTTCCGTGAAGACTCATTGCTCAAGCACAACCTGTTGCAAAGCCATCCGCAACCAGTTTTGGAGAAGGAACTGAAAGCCATCATCCAGAGTTATATGCAACGGATGAATGGGGATGAGTTAGTAATTAAGAATTAAACTGCCAAAAGTATGTATGAACTATCTTTTCATACCAAGAAAGAATCACACAGACAAAGAAGAAATGGAAGAGAATAACAAAACTTGAAGTCGCAATTTGCGACCACAAGTTAGATACCAACCAAATACACTGTAATAACAGAGAACTCAAAACTCAGAACTCTTATGACCTATCACATCATACGCACACTCTGGAAACTGATGTCGCTACTTCCCATGGAAGTATTGCACTTCTTCAGCGACCTTATCTATTTTCCACTCTACTACGTGGCACGCTATCGCCGCAAAGTGGTACATACAAACTTGACCAATGCCTTTCCAGAAAAGACAGAGAAGGAGATTGTACAGATTGAGAAGAAATTCTACTCAGCCTTTTGCGACTACATTGTAGAAAATCTCAAACTGATGGGTATGAGCCCCGAAAAAGCAAAGAAGCATCTTCGCTTTGAAGGAGTAGAAGAGGCGGAACGAGTGATGAACGAAACAGGGAAATCCTGCGTGCTCTACATCGGCCATTTCTTTAATTGGGAATTCATCACTTCAATCGGCCTCTGGTTCAAAAATAGCAATATCCACTTTGGCACCATCTATCACCCCTTGGCAAACAAAGCCATGGATCGTCTCTTTATCGAATTGCGCGAACAATACGGAGCCGAAGCCATCAGCATGGCACAGACTCTACGTCGAATCATGCAACTGCAAAAAGAGGAAAAGAAGTATCTAATCGGATTCATTGCTGACCAAGTGCCCCATTGGGAGGCCATTGACTATTGGATGGAGTTCTTCCATCAAGAAACCCCTGTCTTTACCGGTACCGAGAAGATTGCCCGTCGCACAGGGTGTTGTGTGTTCTACTTGTCAATACGCAGAGAGAAACGCGGACACTACGTGGCCACATTCCATAAAATGGCCGAAGATGCAACAACAACTCAAGAACACGAATTGACCAACATGTACTACCACTTATTGGAAGAAAACATCACAGAACATCCCGAACTATGGTTATGGACGCACCACAGATGGAAACGCACCAAGGCTAAACACCAAGAGTGGAACGAAAAAAGGATTAAACGGTTGAAAGAAAAAACAAGAAAGCATAATGTTCAAATTCATACACAAACAAAAGCATAAGAACAATAAGTTGCTATACTACATTAAAAGTTTTGTTCAATACTATACCCCAAAACGCTTCTGCCAGAAACGCTTGCCTCAAATATTGGAACAACTGAATGGCGAAGAGAAAGGGTATATTATGCAACGAGTGAATTACTATTGCAAATTAGAGCACGAACAAAGTATTGAGACAAAAGATTCTGTTTGTCTCAGAAACTTCAAACTACCGAAGAAGAAGAAAGGGCAATATGCAAATAGGACCTACTTTTTTGACACCTACGAATATACTCGCTACTTTGACAATGTATTACGTATCAATACACTTTTTGGCGATATAACAGAAATACCCTCCATACCTTCCATCACTAAAAGCCGTCCTATCAATGGAGAAAATTCAAACTCTATTCTTTTGAATTTGGATAAAGTTCGTCATTTTACATTTGTTAATGACAATCGAAAATTTACCAATAAAAAAGATATGCTAATTGGACGTGCTTATGTCCGACAACCCCATCGGATACGTTTCTGGGAAATGTATTTTGAACATCCCATGTGCGACCTCGGCCAAATCAATACTAACTATATCCACCGCCCTGAATGGATAGTCAAGCCAATCTCCATAGATGAGCACCTCGACTACAAGTTCATCCTATGTATCGAGGGAAACGATGTGGCTTCCAATCTAAAATGGGTAATGTCTTCAAACTCCTTAGCCGTAATGCCACGCCCCAAATACGAAACTTGGTACATGGAAGGCACACTCAAACCTGACTATCATTATGTCTGTATCAAGGACGATTACTCTGATTTAGAAAAGAAACTGACCTACTATATACAACATCCTGAAGAGGCACAGAGGATTATCAATCAAGCCCACGAATATGTGGCACAATTCCGTGATAAGAAACGAGAAGACTTAATTTCATTGATGGTACTTGATAAGTACTTCAAAAAGACCTGCCAATATGATAATCATTAGTAAACATACCAACCAACTATGTAATAGGTTATTCACCTATCTGCCCGTGCTTTCTTATGCCTTAGAAGCAAAAGAACCAGTACGTTTTCTTTTTCAATATAAAGGGTATAATCACTTTTTCCCAAATTTAGTCAAAGAGGGTTTTACTTCATATTGTCAAGATACCACTCTGCGCCCAAGTATAAGCTGCAAGCTTTTGAACATGACAATACACTTTGTGGACAAATTTATTCATCTTGTATTGAAACCAGGTGAAAAGATTCCTTTACACAAACCTTTAGGAATATTATTTAATCCCAAATGGAAAGAAATTCGCTATGACAAAGGATATATAATCAAACATGCAGAGTACCTTCGTTACCTTTTTACACCAGATGAGGAAATCTGGCAAGCTATAAAAAAATTAGTCCCATCTCCTATTGAAAATACTGTAACTGTAGGTGTCCATATACGAGGAGGTGACTATCGCACCTATTTAAAGGGACGTTATTTTTATGAGCCAGAAGTATACCGAAAGTATATGGTACAAATAAATGAGCTACTCGAACCAACGAATAAACAAGTACGTTTTCTAATTTGCACTAATGAAACATTTGACCCTGTTATATTCAAAGGCTTAAATATTCTATACCAACAAGGCAACGACATACTAGTTGACCTTTATGGTCTTTCCTGTTGTGATTATCTCATGGGGCCTCCTAGTACTTTTTCTCAATGGGCATCCTTCTACGGGAAGGTTCCTTTGAAATTGTTATACAGTCCAAATGAAACCTTTTCACTTCAGGATTTCAAACGCATCATAACATTAGATACGTTTGAATAGAAACTCTATAGAAGTTACATTGATAAAAATGTAGTTTATGGAAGTTTATCAATTAAAAGTTTGCAGTTTATGGAAGTTTAAATAACTTTGCAGCGATTAATCAATAAGTTATGGACGTAAAGGACTTAATACCCGTTGTGGCTGATCTGCGAGAAGAATATCTTAGCAAAGATTTGTCAATGCTGACTAATCGTGAAGAGGCATCCCAACTGTCATTACAAAGCAAATTAGCACAAGTAGTGATAGGCGTGCGACGAAGTGGAAAATCTACTTTGTGCGAAAAGTTCTTGTTGGAACACAATGTACAATGTGCTTATGTAAACTTTGATGAAGAACGATTGGCAGATTTGAAGAACGAAGACCTAAACAAATTGCTCGAAGCCATTTATTTTGTATATGGGGAAGTAGAATATTTCTTTTTTGATGAAATACAAAATATTGCTGTTTGGCCTTTGTTCGTCAATCGTCTGTTACGGCAAGGCAAGCATCTATTCCTTACTGGAAGTAATGCCAAGTTATTGAGCAACGAACTCATGACACACCTCACCGGAAGACACCATAAGGTGGAACTTTACCCCTATTCTTTTCAGGAATACGCTAACGCGAAAGGTGTAGATACAGTTTCTTTTACAACAAAAGCAAGTTCGTTACGAAAACGGACATTACATGAATATATGCAATACGGAGGATTCCCCGAGTTATTGGGCGAAGATTACAAACGAAGCTATATTGACGGTTTACTGAATGCAATCATACGTAATGACATTTCTCGCCGATTCAACATTCGTCATATTGATGTACTGATGCGAATGGCAAATTATCTGGCTGACAATTATGCACAGGAATTTGTAGCTAAAGAAGTCGCATCAATTTTCGGAATTTCAAACCATACGGCAGAAAACTATTACTCTTATTTAAAAGAAGCATTCCTTTTCATCGGAGTACAGAAGTTTTCTTTTAAAAGCCGCGAACGGCTTCGCTACGAAAAATACTATGTTATAGATTTAGCTTTTGCCAATGAACGACCAGGAACATTTTCATCAGGAAATTGGGGCTGGAAACTTGAGAATGTAGTTTGCATAGAACTTTTACGCCGTTATCGGCCACATTATGTAGATATATATTATTATAAAGAAAGGAGTTTTGAAGTGGATTTCGTTGTGGCCAAAGCCGGTCAGATTATTGAATTGCTGCAGGTCAGTTACGACATCATTTCTGATAAAACGCAAAAACGCGAAATCAAAGCTCTATTAACTGCTTCCAACAAATTGAATTGCAACAATCTGACTCTTATAACTTTTGACAGACAAGAAGAATTGGAAATCAACGGAAAAACCATTCATATTGTTTCGGCTGCAGATTGGTTATGCAAACACAGGCTATCATCGAACATGCACATGAGTATGTAGCACAATTCCGAAACAAGAAACGCGAAGATCTTATCTCGTTACTCGTGCTGAAGAAATACTTTGAGAAGACAGGACAATGTTAAACCCACTCACCATCCTCCCATAAAACAAATAAGAATATGATATATAACGTATTAGTCACCGAATTTTCAGCTTGGCATGATGAATGCATCTACAGCACTTGCCTTTTGCTAAAGGCTGAAGGGCATCAAGTCACTGTAGCACTCAATGAAGATTTAAGAACTCGTGTAGGAAATTCATTGGATGAAGTAACGGACAATATCGTCTATTTCCCTTTCAAGAAAGGATTAAAAGGAGGGGGTGCGCTCTTACGTTTCTGGAGATTCCTTCAAAAGGGAGGTTTTACTCATCTCTACCTCAATTCGGCCCAAGGCTCTGTGGCTTGGAAGTTTTTCCTGCTTCCTATTCCACGACGAATCAAGGTTGTCGGGACTATCCACAACCTTAAAAAACTCACAAGCAGCTTTGGTCAAAAGCTCATTACACACCGCATGAATGGATATGCACTACTGAGCGACTTGCTAATCAAGCGTTACCGAGAAGTGTGCAAAAAGCCTTCAGCTGCCATCTATCCCATATTCTATCCCAGCTTCAACACGTTCGGACTCACCAAAAAGCCAGGTGAAGTGTGGATTGTCATTCCGGGAGCCGTATCATTGGAACGCCGAGATTACCTGACACTACTGCAATCCGATGTTTCGTATGCTTCGCACATTAAATTTATTATCCTTGGGAATAAGAATAAGGCTGACGGGAACTTCATTTACGAAGAAGTCAACAAGACAGGACTTCAAGCTAATTTCCTCTTTTTTGATGGCTTTGTTCCTGAAGAGGATTTCTACTCTTACGTGCTTCAATGTGACTACATCATGCCTTTGATTCATCCCGGACGTGGAGAATATTCCAAATATGTTTCTGAAAAGATTTCAGGAACATACAATTTGGCAACAGCCTATCGGAAAATAATGCTTTGCCCTAAAGAAATGGAAATTTACGAAGATTTCCGGGACAGTTCGCTTTTCTATTCGTTGGATGATATGCAATCGTTCATCAATTCGTTGAAGCCAATGGAAAGTGATGCTTTCTACCAACTTCCCAAGTGGCAGCAACAAGAGCAGCAAAAACGGATGAAAGATTTTCTGACCAAGATATAAAGGAAGGCATATACTGTAGCAACATCTCTGCACTCCCATAGTCCACAGCTACACTTCCATAATCAAGCGACGGACTTCCATAGACCATCTTCTCAGTTCCATGGTATACAGATTCCGCCTTCGTACTATGATTCGGGATGTCACGGCACCGGGTCATATCCACTCCCACCCCAAGGATGACAACGGAGGATACGACGGATGGTCAGATAAAGTCCACGGAAGGGACCATGCTTCTGTAAGGCCTCGACAGCATATTGTGAACAAGTGGGGGTAAAACGACACGAAGGGGGTGTAAGGGGCGAGATGCAGTTGCGATAGAAATGGACAGGAAGCAACAACAGCCAGGTGAGTATGCGCTTGAAGGTCTTCATGATTGCAATAGACTATATTTGTTCTGCAATTCGGCCAAGCAGTCTTTTCATTTTACCCGTCAGTTCTTCAGTAGTATGCAACTCTTTATCCAGCCAGATAAAGGCCAACACCAAACCTCTTTCTTTACCTGCAAGAACATCCGACAGAATATGCTTATGTTGACGGTATGCCTCACGCAACTGACGCTTCACACGATTGCGTTTCACTGCCCGCTTGAAATGCCGCTTGGGCACACTGACGAGCATACTGAGGGGGGCATCCACTTCACCCGGTTTTACAGACATATACACCACACGCAGGGGAAAGGCCGAAATAGACTTGCTTCCTCCTTCAAACAATCGGCCGATAATGCCACGTCGATGTTGACGCTCGGCCTTGCACAGAGTGGCTGTTCCTGTGGACATGACTGTAAGTGATAAGCTACGAGCTACAAGCTACAAGTGGTACTGTCACTCCGGACATATCCATATACTTGCAACTTGTAGCTCGTAACTTGTAGCTGGTTATTACTGTTTGTTCTTTTTCAAATACTGTTCGATGGCAGCGGCCATAGAGGGGGCCTCCACCGTGGGTGCTTCAATGTCGAGACGCAGATTGGCATCACGCACAGCTTTTGCTGTAGTGGGTCCGAACGAAGCAATCACCATATCACCCTGTTCGAAGTTAGGGAAATTCTTCTGCAACGAGGCAATACCTGCCGGACTGAAGAACACCAACATATCGTAGTCAAACTTCTCCTCAGGAGTGAAATCGTTGCTTACAGTACGATACATGACAGCCTCAGAGTGCTGTACCTTCAACCCGTCGAGCATATTCTTTATTTCATCTGTGTGCACATCAGACAATGGCACAAAGTATTTTTCGTTTTTGTGCTTAAGGATGGGGCCTGCCAAATCGTCCAGTTTACCGGTGTTCCCAAAGAAGACTTTACGCTTACGGTATTGCACATACTTCTGAATGTACAGAGAGATAGTCTCCGTAATACAGAAATACTTCATCGTTTCGGGAATATTTACACGCAACTCTGCACACAATTGGAAGAAATGGTCAATTGCGTGGCGTGAAGTGAACACAATTGCAGTGTGGTCCGAAATGGACACTTTCTGCTGTCTGAATTCCTTTGTTGTTACGCTCTCTACTTTGATGAAAGGGCGGAATACCAACTCCAAGCCATATTTCTCCGCAAGGTCAAAATAGGGCGACTTCTCCGACGCCGGCTTTGGCTGGGATATCAGAATCTTTTTAATCTCCAATGTAATAATTTTTTATATAAAAATATCATTAACCATCCCTACTACTTTCCACACAAGAAGGAAAGGGAGGACTTCGAGGGTGCAAAAGTACAAAAATAAATAACACAAGCCATGCAGTTGGCTGAAAAATATACTAAAACACCTATAAATGAAGTATAAATTCATCAAAAAGAGCAATATCGCAGGCAATAATACGCTTAAATAATATGGGAAGTCGCAATATACGATAAGTAAAGTTATAGGTAAAAGTAGCATTCCTCCAATGGCTATTATAAAGAAATAGGAATCAATCCATAAACTATTTTTCACCCTATCAAAAAATGTCCAATTGACGAATCTATAGACAATCCTTTTACCCAAAAGATAAAGAAGCATAATAAGGCTGTAACAACCCAATAGGGAAAGTGCTACAGAGGGTGTCAATGTTTCATCCTCAGACAATATATTCAGCAATAGGATGGAAATCAAAAGGCAAGTTTGCAAGTTAAGTAATAGCAAACAATATGTATCGACAACCGTCTTTTTATGGAAGATATGATTTATTTCGTGTGTAGAAAACAGTTTACGCATAGATTGAAACAATAGGGTACGTCCGTGAGAAAGGACATACGACGTTATAAGGAAACAGACAAGCAAGATGCCTGTAATCCAATCATCATTACTCAACAAATAAGGAATGGCCTGTTCCATATAGTCAATTCCAACGGTCAGATTGCCGCCAACTTACGTACACTTTTATCCCACAAAGGGGTCGTATAAAGCAATTCAACAGCCTCTTTTGGAGTATTGGCCACTTGCCAAATACCCTTATGTTGTGGACGCATAAAATGCTCGTCCACCGCATGGTGCAACATCTCTATCAACGCATCAAAGTATCCCTTTGTATTCAAAATGATAATGGGGTGAACATATAGACCAAGTTGCTTCCATGTGATGATTTCCAACAACTCCTCCAATGTACCACATCCGCCAGGCAGAGCTACGATACCATTACTGAGTTCTGCCATCAACTGTTTGCGCTCGTGCATAGTTTCGGTAACACGCAACTCACTGAGCCCTTGATGATGCCACCCCTGTTCTACCATAAAGGAGGGTATTACCCCCGTCACCTCACCACCAGCTTCGAGGGCAGCATCCGAAACGGCTTTCATAAGTCCTATACTGCCAGCTCCGTTGACAATGCGTATTTGTTTTTCGGCCAACAACTTGCCCAATTGACGAGCAGCGCTGAAATAACACTCGTCAATTTGAGTACTGGAAGCACAATAGACGGTGACGGATGTAATGCGGTTTCTCTCCATACGTTCAGTTTATTCCTTCCAGTCGCCGTTAGCTTTGATGAGTTCAATCAATTTTCCGACAGCCTCTTCTTCAGGAATGTTCTTCTCGATACATTCTTTCTGCTTATAGAGGCTCACTTTGCCACGTCCGGCTCCCACGTAGCCATAGTCGGCATCGGCCATCTCACCGGGACCATTCACAATACAACCCATGATACCAATCTTCAAACCTTTCAAATGATTGGTGGCTTCTTTCACCCGGGCAATGGTCGTTTGCAAATCAAACAGGGTACGACCACATCCCGGACACGAAATATATTCCGTCTTGGTAGTACGCAAACGTCCAGCCTGCAAAATACCAAAAGCAGTAGCTTCGATTGCAGTCGAAGGAATCTGGTTGTTCTGATTAAGCAGACAGATACCATCCACCAATCCGTCGAACACCAAAGCTCCCATGTCGGCAGCACTCTTTATTTGGAGTTCCTCCAGATCGGTCTCGCCATAGTGTTGGAAGAAGACAACCGGATTCTTCACTCCTTCCCTCATCAATTGGTGTACCAAAGCGCGGTGCTCGCCCAAGCGGTTGGCGGACACGCTCTGTGCAATTATCACCACTTCGGGATGGCATTTCACCACCTCCATCACCTGGTCAAGCATCAAATAAGGAATGAAAAGGAATTTCACTTCGGCCATACAGCCATCCATCTCGGATGCAGTATTGAGGTTGAAGGCCGGCCATGTATCCGTTTCACCCGTCCACACATCAGCATCCACTATGTATTGGGTAGGCTGACGATGTTGCGGCATTGTGCGCCCCGTATAGATATAGTCGGGCATGAATTGCGCTTCCGAAGTCTCGTGTCCTTCCCAATGGAAGGCAACAACCACAGGGACCTGTCCCCCACCAATGTTGCGTACAGCTTGGGTAGTACGACGTGTAGGACGCAAGTAGTCAAAGGATTCGTCCGCTTCACCAGGAATATAGGGAGCTTCGGCACGCGCCGTCACATAATCGACCAATTTGCGGGCCACAGGGATTTCTGCTTCAGGCGCTTCGCTCAACGATACACGGATGGTATCGCCCAATCCGTCAGCCAACAAAGCACCGATACCCAAGGCTGATTTGATACGTCCGTCCTCACCATCACCCGCCTCGGTCACTCCCAAATGCAAGGGGAAAGCCATCCCTTCGCTCTCCATCACTGCGGCCAACAGGCGCACAGTCTTCACCATCACCACCGTGTTGCTGGCTTTGATGGAGATAACTACATCAGCAAAGTCTTCCTCTACACAAATACGCAAGAACTCCATACACGATTCTACCATACCTTCCGGCGTATCGCCATAGCGGCTCATGATTCGGTCGGACAGCGAACCATGATTCACACCAATGCGGATAGCGGTATGGTTCTGCTTGCAGATGTTGAGGAAGGGGACAAAACGATCGCGAATCTTCTTCAATTCAGCAGCATACTCCTCATCAGTATATTCCAACTGCTTGAAGGTACGTGCCGCATCCACATAATTACCTGGATTGATACGCACCTTCTCCACGTATTGTGCAGCAATGTCGGCCACCTTTGCATTGAAGTGCACATCTGCCACCAACGGTGCCATGTAGCCTTGCGAACGCAGACCGATGTTGATATTGAGCATATTTTCTGCTTCCTTGGGACCTTGTGTAGTCATGCGCACATATTCACCTCCGGCATCAATGATGCGTTTGGCCTGCTCTACACAGGCTTCGGTATCCATGGTGACGGTGTTGGTCATCGATTGTATGCGGATAGGATTCTGTCCACCCAATGGGGTAGCACCTACATAGGTTTCGCTACTGCTGCGACGGACGTAGTTGAAGAGATTCATCATAATTTGTTGGTTCAATTTGTCTTATAGGCGTACTTTACCTCTTTCAGTTCCTCGTTGGCCTTCTCTATCTTTTTCTTCAAATTCTCCTTATAGTCGGCAAAGCGTGTGCCCAAATCTTCGTCAGCCAAAGAGAGCATCTGTACGGCCAGGATAGCAGCATTCATAGCCGCATTGATACCCACGGTAGCCACAGGGATTCCAGGAGGCATCTGTACGATGGCCAACAGAGCATCCATTCCTTCGAGAGTACTCTTGATAGGAACACCAATCACAGGGACTGTAGTTGATGCAGCAATTACACCCGGCAAATGGGCAGCCATACCAGCCGCAGCAATAATAACTTGGATGCCACGTCCCTTGGCATTCTTGGCAAAGTGCTCAACAGCTTCGGGTGTACGATGAGCCGAAAGGGCATTCATTTCAAACGGAACTTGCAATTCGTCCAGCAGTTTGGCTGCTTTCTCCATAATAGGCAGGTCAGAAGTACTGCCCATGATAATGCTTACGATAGGTTTCATTTCTATATATTTTTAAGTTTTGTTTTAATTTAAGTTTCGCAAACTCAACGTCTCATACGTGCCACAGGGATTCCCAATTGCTGGCGGTACTTGGCCACTGTGCGGCGAGCCAGATTCAACCCTTGTTCTTTCAACTTTTCCATCAATTGCTCATCGGTCATGGGCGCATTCTTGTCTTCATTATCAACACATTGTTGAATGATAGCTTTTATCTGCCGTTGTGTCGTCTGTTCCTCGGCAGTCATATCAGATTCATCTTCCACAGTCTGTCTTTTGCGGTTGAAATTCGGCTGACGGTAGCTGTCTCCAAAGAAGTGTTTCAGTGGGAATATTCCGAAGGCCGTTTCCACATACTTGCTGCTGCTCACACGCGAAATGGTCGAAATGTCCAACCCGGTAGCTTCGGCCACATCCTTCATCAGCATAGGTTTCATCAGCGACTCGTCGCCATCCACCAAGTAGTCGTGCTGCATCTTGACAATGGCTCCCATTGTACTCACCAATGTCTGCCGTCTCAGTTCCACCAAATCGATAAAGGATTGTGCCGCCTCTACCTTTTGTCGCAGGAACATCAGAGCCTCACGACTTTCGCGCGTCTCCTTCTGTCCGCTGTATTCCTTTATCATGCGCTCAAAGCTGCCACTCACGCGCAAATCAGGCACATTGCCATCATTCAAGGTAAAGGTTACATTCTCCTCGTCATCCACGTGGATGTAAAAATCAGGAATAATTTGCTGCATACCCTTACCTACGGATTCGCTCATGGCACTACCCGGCCGGGGATTCAGGCGAGTGAGTTCCTCAATGGCTTGGTCGAACAACGTACGGCTGATGCCCATCCCATCTATAATACGCTCCCACCGTTTGTGTGAAAAGTCGTCGTAATATCTGTTCAAAATGGTCATGGCCGTCTCCTTTATCTCTGAATGAGGCTTGGTATGCAGCTGCAACACCAAACATTCCTGCAAAGTACGTGCTCCCACCCCCACAGGTTCAAAACCTTGGATAACAGTCAACACCAACTGTAATTCATCCTCCGTGGTATAGATGCCACGATAGATAGCCAATTCCTCTACAATGGCATTCAGTGGTTTACGCAACAGTCCGTCATCATCCAACGAGCCGATAAGGTATTCGGCCATTTCGCACTCTTGCCCCTTCAAAGGCGATTCGGACAATTGCTCGTGCATGGATTCCAAGAACGAAGTACTGCTCGTAAAAGGAATTTCTCTCTCTGCCATATCGTTGTGCGTAGCATAGTCAGCCAAGGCATAATCAGGAATGTCATCAGGGGTACTGTAGTCGCCCAAAGCGGCCAAATCCTCCTCGTCCAGCTCGTTAGCATAAGTTTGTGGGACATCTTCCTCATCATCCTCTCCCATATAGGTATCAGAGACATCCGTTTCATCGGTGGCATCAAACTTCTCTGTGGCAGGGTCGGCAGCATCAACCATTTCCAAAGCGGGGTTTTCTATCACTTCAGTACGCACACGCTCCTCCACACCTTCGGTAGGAAGTTCCAACAAACGCACAAATGCCACTTGCATTTGCGAAAAACCCTGCCTTTGCGTCTGAATCTGCTCCTGTATCTGATTGGAATGGTTAGCCATGCTCGCTCTCTGTCTGTTTTCAGATTGCAAAATTAGTGAATATTTCAGTAACTGAAGCTACTTCCACCCAAAAACTCGCGCAGAAGCGAGGTTGGCGGCAAATCCTTGTCCTGCACAGAAACAATATACTGCAGGAAATGACGCAAGCGATACGCCTCGCTATACTCGGGACAATTCTGCATTACACGGTTCAAAATAGGTAATGCATGCTCCTTCAATACAGCCAACTCGAACAACATGGCTGAGTTGAACATGGCATCGGCCTCCTCCACAAAGGGAGTAATCCACCGTTCTTCGCCCCTAAGCACACTGGGCCATCGGCTGATGGTTTGCTGGGCAGAATAGCCACGATACTTGTAGTCGCGGATAATGCGACGCAACAAGCGGTTATCGGTAGGTGGAATGTAGTTGTGATTGTCCAATCGGATGGTAGTGAGTGCCGAAACAAACACTTTATATTTGTTTTCAGCAGGGATAAGCGGTGTAAGTTCGGGATTCAAAGCGTGTATTCCCTCCAGAATAAGTACTGTGTTATCAGCCAATCGCAAACGATCACCCTTGAACTCGCGCTGTCCGGTGGTGAAGTTGAAACGTGGCAATTCCACCTCGCCTCCCTCTATCAACGTCTGCAACTGAGCATTAAAGAAAGGCAAGTCCAAGGCATAAAGCGATTCGTAATCGTATTCTCCATCAGCATCGAGCGGTGTCTGTTCGCGATTTACAAAATAGTCATCCAACGAAATGGCACGGGGCTTTAGTCCGCATGTCATCAATTGCACCGACAAGCGCTTGCTGAAGGTGGTCTTTCCTGATGACGACGGACCGGCAATAAGGATTACCTTCACCTTACCCCGGTTGTGAATATCCTCTGCAATGCGGGCAATCTCCTTCTCCTGCAATGCTTCGGCCACATTGATAAGCCCTGTTGTATATCCCGTCAAGTTAGCCACATTCACATCGCCAATGGTACGCACTCCCAAAATATCGTGCCAACGGCTGTGCATCTTGAACACCCCCAGCATCTTCTCCTGCTTTACCAACGGAGGCAATTGGGTGGGGTCACTTGGGTGAGGATAGCGCAGAAGCAGTCCCTCGCCATATTGTTCCAGTCCGAAAAGCCTGATTCGCCCGGTACTGGGTAACAAACTGCCATAGTAATAATCCACGGTATCAGCCAACGTATAATAATAGGTATAGAGCGTACCGGAAGTCTCCAACAAAGTAACTTTGTCCATCATTCCCAACTGACGGAACAGGCGTACAGCCTTGTCAGTATGCTCTTCGTGACTATGAAAGGGGATGTCAGCCTCTATAATCTCCTCCATACGCTGACGAATATGTTCCACCTCGTCGGCCGTGGGAGTATGGCCAATCTTCAGTGTGCAGTAATGACCGTTCGATACTGGGTGTTGCAACACAATTTGTCCTTCGGGGTAAAGGTCAGCCACAGCCTTGCACAATACAAAACAAAGCGAGCGCACATAGACCCGCAGTCCCGACTCGGAACTGATATCAAGGAACTCCACATCCATCGGACGATAGATACGGAAGTTCAGTCCCACACTCACGTTGTTTGCCTTTGCACTGGCAGGTCCATAAGGCATATTCAATCCACTGGTGTCATATACATCCACCAATTTGCTTCCGGGAGTCACATATAGTGTCTGTCCATTGTTTCTACAAAATACCTCAATCTGTTGCATGATAATAGGCTCTACAATGATTAACTCCCCAAAATTACGCTTTATCCTCCATGTAACAAAGAAAAATAGGCAAAAAGTGAATCTTTAATCCAAACTAAAAGTGTATTTCTTTTGGAATCTTCTAGGCTTATCCGATTTATAGAACAAATTAAACATAAACACGATTTTATGCCCTTTCAATTTCTTTTCAATCTGAAAGTCCTTGGTTACATTCAATTCTTGCCTATAAGTTTCTTTCGGTTGTATGGTAATTGTTTTACGAGATGAATTTTCCAATGCACGATAGTAGCCAAAGAGCGTACTGCCATTGGCATCCTCTATATTACAATGGAAGTCGTATCCCATGGCCGAATCCTCTCCATTTCTTACATTCACCACATGTCCTGTCGGATTGTGAATTGATATAGATAGAGTATCATTGCCCTTGTTATACGTAACCTTCACTTCCACTTCTTGCGCATAAGAAATGGAAGTGACCAAACATATCAACAGAAAAACTATACGTTTCATAATACATTCTATTTATTAGCTAATAAACAAAAATCTGAATACTGGAATCAGAAAAATACATTCCTCCCATCTTGTTGATTAAGCTATAATTATACGTCGCACGTATTACTTCTTTAGAAGAACTACAAACACAACGTATCTCAAATTCGATACCGCTAAGTGTGGGAAATGTCAATCTGCTATAGCTTACTTTGATTTCTCCACTTTGTTTTCCTCCAGCTTCTATAAAGAAGGCACGCACAGGAGGTTCGTTATATTGTGAAGAAAGGAAGGGATAATAACCACTATACCGAATATTTCCTGTTCCATTTGCATCAAGCAAATGATAGTGTATATTGTAATTGCCCTCCCAATTTTCTCCATTATGTATTCTAACCACCGAATCCGTCATATTCTCCAATTCCCATCTGAATATTTTGTATTCTTTGTCAAACGATGCGGAAACCTTTACTGATTGGGATTTCAAACATAATGGAACAAAAGTCACCCACATCAAACATAGGCATCTCACTAATAACCCTTTGAATCTCGTCATAACACCAAACTTTTGATAGTTACCTGCAAAAGTACAAATTAATTAGGATTTTCCTAACAAATTAATTAAAATTATTGGTGTCCGCTAAAACTTTTTGTAGCCAAGGAAATGTCTTTCAATCGCTGATTATATGGGATTCTTGGTTGTCTTTTTCAAAAGTAAGCCCCCAATCGCTTATTATTTAGCGGATTTCATTGGCTGTCCGCTAAAACGAGTTCATAATAAGACAATGGGCTTCCCTATAATAGCTTTATTATGCCTTTAACTACTGGCTATTGAGTAAAACACTTCAATTGTATGGCTTTATTACGCTATCTGGAACGGCTGTCCGCTAAAAAAATGAGGATATGAAGTATGGAGGGGCTTACTTTTTGAAAAATGAATCCGCAACACCTATTTAAGGGCATTACAGATCCATTTTTCACATACTTTCAACTTTTAGCGGACACCAATAAATTAAAATTGATTTTCAGTATTAACATTTTCTTATCTGCGCTATTTCCTCTTTCAAATCGATTTGTAGTACACAAAGCGACAAACCAAGAAGCATAAAGTGCTGATACATTAAAAGAATGCGACAAACTAAAGCAAAGTTCACAGTTAACGGTAATTTCCGTTCCCTTCAGTTTCCACTTTATTCCTCCTTTTGGGAAACTATAGTTTCCAAGAAAAAGATTTTTCAGGAAACTACAGAATACTGATTGTCAATATAATACTTATTTAAGTTTAGTTATTGATGTTTGGCCAATATCCCCTTATGCCTTTTGTTTGATTTGTTGAAATTACATAAAAACGTTGCCCGTCTCATACAAAAGTAATGAGACGGGCAACGATTATATACTATAAATCCATTCAATCAAACTGTCATCTACGCTGACGACGCACTGACACACGCGGTGCGGCGGGAGATGAAGCAGAAGATTCCTTTTTCTTCTCAACCTTCTTATTTTCATCAGAAGAAGCACGACGCTCCAAGCGAGAGGATTTCTTGCTCTTTTTCTCCTTTGTGTCGACAGCAACAGCAGTAGTATCCACAGGCTCTTCTTTTACGGGAGCTGCCCACAGATTACGTTCGAAAGTTTGCAATTCCCCTTCGATACGCTCCTGCTCTTTGCTGACAGCACTGGAATCATTGTTACAATATTGAGCCAACGTGAGATTACGCAAATTGGTAGTCTTATAGATGTCTCCTTTGTAACGATGGGTAACAAAGAAGTCGTTGATGCTCATGTTGGAAACATTGTTATAATTGCTGGTCATCACAGGCATACGTCCCAAGTAATTGCTTATTTCATCGTAGTTAACCCAGAACATAGGGTATTTGGTAGCTTGCTCTGAGAAACCGTCGTCGCGATGCAACACAGGACAAAGAGCTGTCACACGGGTCTGATACGTAGCGGTACGTTGGTCGTAATAAGAGCTTTCCTTGATGTAGTAGCTCAACACCTCGGACGAAGGAATGTCGCTGTCCTCTACGGTGAACTTACCATCCTTCTCTTCGTAGAGTACACCGAAACGGTCAAGCACATCCTGCACCTTCACCTTGTTGTCAGTGGTAAGCTGCTCGGTACCATCAAGACGGTATTCGTATGCAGGAATCTCATCGTTGAGCAAAAGTTTGAACAACAGAGTGAAAAGATTCATCTGCTCACCAATAGGTTCTACGGGATAGTAGAGTACGGCATTCTGATCCTTTTCCAAATCCAATGTACGATAGACATCGCGCTTCCACACAACCTCTTCAGGTACAGCTATAGCGGCGTTGTACTGAATCTTGGCACGCTCGGAAAGGGCTACAGAAGATACGGTCTCTTTCTTTTCTTCCTCCTTGGCTTGCGTTCTGCGACGGGCAGGCTGTGCCATCATCTGCACAGAGAGGCAAGCGGCTAAAACTATGAATAACAATCGTTTCATATTTTGATGAATTTATTTACTGTACTTTCACTTCCAATGCGGTACTTAACTGACGCTCGATACCATCGGGGCCTACAGCCTTTACTCCAGTTATGAAGAAACGCTTGCCACGGGTCAGGCGGCGGAAGACATCCTTCTGTCGGGCCGAGAACTTGGCTCCATCGCTCACTTCGGGAACAGCGTTACCCATATTGTCGAAGAAGAGGGTCTCGAAACTGATGACACGGAAACCAATGTTGAGCAAGCCATCGTCGATGGCGGCCACAATCCCTTCAGACTGGAGCAACTGCCCCTTTAACAAGGGAGTGCCACCACCACGGTAACGCTGAACATTGCCATCCTGATCGGTATATTCAATAAAGGGCATCGGATCAGGCAATTGGCGTACACGGAAAGCATGCTTGGCCATCACTTGCGAACGTCCTTCTACTTCGGCCGTCACGGTGATTTCTGCATCTTTGCCAATCTCTGTAGGACGTGCAATGAATCCGCCAGCTGCTGGTTTCAATGTGCCATTGGACATGGTGGCACGGATGCGGTTATTGGGCACACCCGGCACAGAGATACTGATGGGGTTGTCGTATCCTGCATAAAGCACGTTCATCAGTGTAGCCGATACGGTAGCCGAAGGTTCCACTACAGTATATTTCTGTGAGAAGTCCCGACGAAGAATTTCACCATTGGCCTGCTCCAACTCCATGTAACCATCAAGAGTGTAGTCACCCGTAGCATTACAGATGGTTTCATACACACCCGTCTCGCTGTCGAACGGCTTACCACCTATATATATATTGGGACGTTGGGTTGAGTCAACTGCCGCCAGGATGATGCGGGCACTGAACTTGCTGCCACGTACCACACTCTGTGAATTGGGAATGACGAACGCATCAATCTGGTTCACACGCAAATCGCCCAAGTCGATATTCTTCTCCAAGGTATGAAGCACCTCGCCCTCGGCATAACGCACATCGCTCTGCAACTTGGTGAGCAGGGTGACAGCAGCCACCACGGGGGTATTCTCGAACATGTACTCCTGCCAGTTTTTTCCCAACAATGTACCACTTTGAGGGACTTCGGTACTGAGGTTGTCGCTGATGATTCGGCGCTGAATGGTATCGGTCACCATCTTCAGAATCTCTTCGCGATAGCTGTTGATGGCTTCGCGCAACAGACGGCCCTTGCCGTCAATGGGATTCAGCATAACGGTGGTTGCCGCTTCCAAGTCCTCCTTGTTCTCGATGTTGTTTACATCGGCATCATCTCCATCGGTAGTACGCACAATGCGCCATTTGAGTTCTTCAGCCAAAGTATAGAGCGAGTCGGAGATACGCTTTACATACTGTGCACGCTCGTTCCATTCGCCTGCCTTCTCGGGATTCTTTGCCATGTAGTCGGCAAAGCTCTGATAGATGGTCTGGTTCTGCATGGTGGCATTGGCCGTAGAGCGGTTAAGACTCTCGTCTACCAACGAGAATCCCTTGAGGACATCCGACGACACATTGAGCGCCAGCATGGCCAGCAGCACAAGGTACATCAGATTTATCATTTTTTGGCGTGGAGATTCGCCGTGATTGTTTCCTGCCATATTTTTAAGTTGACGAGTTGACGAGTTGACGAGTTGACGAGTTGACGAGGAGTCTGTGGCGCATGGCCTTGTCAACTCGTCAACTTGTATCTTGCCAACCGGATTATTGCTTATTCAAATTCATATTCATGTTCGTGGTCATCGCCTCAAGCATACGGGTATATACTGCGTTAAGCTCTTCGATGCGCTTCACCATCTTGCGATTCTCTTCGTTGATCTGGTCAATGGTAGCCATCTGTGCACTGACGGTGCGGAACTGCAACTCGTACATGGCGTTGATACCCGTAATATTACGGTTCATGACGGCCATTTCTTCAGTCTCGCCAGTCATCAGTTCAGCTTGCTTGCTCACTTTCTCCAATGTCTCGGTCAGCTTCTGCAACTGCTCGACATACTTGGCTGTAGCCTCTTCCATTTCGGTAGTGAAGGGTTGTCCACCAACAGGACCACCTACGTAGCCACCACCACCGCCACCAAGGACAACAGGTGCACCACCACCTACGGCCGAAGCGTCATTACCTTCGGCCACGACTGCTTCACCAGCGGGAATGGCTCCACCGCCTGCGTATCCACCGCCGATAACGGCCGGACCACCACCGGCAATAATTACCGTGCCGCCACCAACAACACCACCGCCAGTAACAACGGAGGCAGCACCATCGGTAACAGCAACATTCTGTTCAGAGGCTTCTGCCTCGGCAATCTCGCGCTGAAGACCGGCATCGAACGGACGATCAAAACCTGAGATGAAGAAGACAAATACCTCGGTACCCATACCGATGAAAAGCATCAGGTTACTACCCGGCAAGTGGGTAATTTTGAACAAAGCACCCAACACCACCACAGCGGCACCCCAACTGTAGGCATAGTTCATAAAGGTTTTGCCGTTTACGCTATTCAACCAGCGCTGTATCTTTGCCAATATATTCAATTCCTTGATTCCCATAATTTCATCATTTTTAGTTGACAAGTTGACGAGTTGACAAGTTGACGAGGTTTCCCTCTTTGGTTTTCTCAGTCTATCACTATGCCGTTCCAGTCTCTTGCCCTATTTTTTTATACTTTTTATAATTCCCTGGTCAACTCGTCAACTTGTCAACTCGTCAACCTTTATTGAATTATCTCTTCTGTTTTCTAGTACTGTTTGATACTTGGGTACGCACGCAGCGGAAGCCAATGTACGAGCGGGTTTCGTTCTGATACTCGTAGGTTCGCCATGCCGAGCGAATGAAGGTTTCGGGGTCTTTCCACGAACCTCCGCGCACACTCTTCTTCTTCATCTGATAGGGGTCTTCCTTGGCGGCGTTGTAGCTGATGTTGGGGTTAATGTCTCCCATAGAGAGAACACCGGCCTCGGTATAGACGGTAGAAGTCCATTCGGCCACATTTCCTGCCATGTCGTAAAGACCGTTATCATTGGCACTTTAGGTTCCTACACGCGAAGTGATGAGGTTGCCATCCTGGGTATAGTTACCGCGGTCGGGTTTGAAGTTGGCGTAGAAGCATCCGTCGCCAGACTTGGCTCCCTCCTCTTCCCACGGGAAGGGTTTACCCTCTTTTCCACGGGCAGCGTATTCCCATTCAATCTCTGTCGGCAGACGGTAGCGCTGTACATATTGTGCAGCCTTGCCGAGCCCCTTCATCAAATAGTCGGTACGCCATGCACAGAAGGCGTTGGCTTGTTCCCAACTGACCCCCACTACAGGATATTGGCTGTAATTGGGATGACTGAAATAGAGGCGCATGTAAGTTTCGTTTTCCACATTCTGGAAATCGTTCACCCAACAGGTTGTATCGGGATAGATGTTCACAATGTAGGTGTTCAAGAAATCGTGCAATCCGGTAAGCGGACGGGTAATGGTCTCGCGCACAATGCGTCCGTCTTCGTCGATATAAGCGGTATCCTTGGAAATCATCACCACTTCCTCAGGGTCAACGGCCACATCGGTATTGCGGTTACGGTCAGCAGGATCCAAACGATTGCGACGAAGGGCTGCCTGCACATAGTCGAACACCTCGTAACGATAGTTCATCTGACTGGCATCCAGCATCTTGGTTCCGTCAATGGGATGAATCTTGTACACACTCTCGATAGCACGCAACTCGTCCTCAGTAGGTTTCTTCCAAGGAATCTTCTTCTTCCAATTAAGGTGTGGAGTGACAGGTTCGCCGTACTCGTCCTCCTCAATCTTGAAGGTCTCGTCGCCACCGTATGCAGGGTCGGCCAAACGCTCACGGATGATGGAGTCGCGCACCCAATAGACAAACTGGCGATACTCGGCATTGGTCACCTCCGTATCGTCCATCCAAAAGGCATCCACAGAAATCTCTCTCGTGGGAATCATCGTCCCCCATAGACTATCCGTCTCTTCAGAACCTACCTTCAACGAACCACGCTCAATCAGCACCATACCATACGGAGCCGGCTCGCTGACGGCATATCCACTGACACCTGTCAGTTCGCCACCAGCAGCCATCGCATTCTTTCCTGCACCCATGCAGGAAGTGAGCAGCACTGCCACAAGCAAACTTAAAATAATCCAAGTTTTTCTCATCGTTTCTTATTTACATTTATACAGTTAAAGGAGAAGTTCCCTTGAGCGATAGCGAAAAAAGCCAAAACCATGCGGCACTAAATCCTCGTCAACTTGTCAACTTGTCAACTAAGACTATTGGCTCTAACCCCTTTAACTCCTTGTTACCTACTTAAAGTTCCGGAAATCCAAAACCTGTCTTACAGTATTCTAATACTTTTATGTCTGTTCTTCCCTTTCTTGAAAAGGTCCAAATCCATCTGATAGCCTATAAAAAGGCTATGATTGCCATGCCCCACACCTATTTGACTGGTGAACATCTCGTAGGCATAACCCACATTGAAGCCTTGAACGGTACCACCAAGCAAGAAAGTGCACGAAATACCTGGGCTATACCCCAAGCCTGCATAGTACCTCTTCTCGTCGTAAGTATAGGTCAACCGCCCGGTAATGTCGGTACGCAAACTGACTCCGTCGGACTGCACCATCAGAGAAGGCTGTATGGAGAGTAACGGATTTTTCAGTTGAATATTGCATCCACCTACAAAATAAAAGGCAGAACTTATCTGAAATTCATTCGTTTCGGCCAAAAGTACCTCGGGAGAGTTGAGGTGAAGCATTGACAGACCGACATAAAACAAGGGATGATTATAATGTAATCCTACACCCAAATCCAAGGCCGACCCCTCGGCTTCGCTCGTGGGAAAAGCAGGGTCGCTGTCTGCCGAACCTTCGGCATCACCGAAATCCACCTTGCTACCATCGAACTTTTCACTGAGCATTCCCACCTGCACACCGCCAGAGAGACGGCCTCCCCACAGGTTACGTGTACGGAAAGCATACTGCACGAACAGGCGCTGGTTGGTAAAGAGACCGATGGTCTCGTTGAACAACCCCACACCTACATTATGCAGATGGTCCCCAAAGGGAAGGGGGGTATCGCCGGCAAAGTACATCGTCTTGGCACTGCGCCTGAAGCCCGTCATTTGTGAACTGTATGTACCTGTAATGTTCATCCTGCCCGCCGTACCGATACTGGCCGGATTGAAACAGGACTGCAATGCCCAATAATGACTGAAATGGGCATCGAACTGCGCCCTGAGCTGTACACCACAGCAAAGGAGCAAAGCAGTCAACAACAAGTACTTGTTCATCGTCTTCATCAAAGCAAGAAACGACGAAAACGCGGTTTTATTGCATGGAATCGTCATATTTCCCCACTACCCCTACTGCATCAGACATGCATCAGGTATAATAAACGAAGTAAAAAAATGTAAGAAAGCTACCAAAAGCCGAGAAACAGGCTATGTCTTTTTGTAGAAAAGGTTGACTCCCAAGATTCAACCTAATGCAAGGAAATAAAAAGCGAATTAATCGTAGTTATTCAGAGAAGAATGCTCTATTGCATGACTTATTGGAAGATTACTACTTGAATCATTTAAATTTTC
>JAFWYQ010000088.1 GCA_017517605.1 Bacteroidaceae bacterium | reverse complement strand
AGCACCATATTCTATAAAATTATCGAAAAAATCACAGTAATTGTCACCCCAATAAACGAGGCAACAGGCCATGGGTGCACCTTTTCCTGTATCAACTCCGTCAACAAGGAAACGTAATCTTGTATCATATAGAAAACATATAGCAGTCGCTTGTCCAAAGATGCATTTTTTCCAATGCGTTGTGTTAGGCGCAACTGGGATAAGAGCTATTATTTCAGATCTGTAACTGTTATGTGATTGGCAACACTTTGCAAGCCAGTCTTTTATTGTTGTCCCCCTGCTTCTATCTGCACCATACGGTGGATTTACATAAATGGTTTTGAAATCCCAACACTCTTTCAATCCATCGGTTTGTGGTAGTTTGAACTCTGTTCTTGCTTTTACAATCGAAAAGTCATTAGAACAAGGATCTAATTCTATGACTCCTCCCCAAAACTTTTTTATCGCATTTACATATTTGGGGGGAGTACACCAACTTTGGCTTAATGTGTTAACTTTTCTTCCTGCAGTCATAATATTTCTTTCCAATCTTTCTGATTCAATGTGCTCAAATCTTTCTTTAGATTTTCAATGCTCGCATATTCTGGTGTTATAATGTTAAACCATTTTTCGATTCTTCCGATATTTTTGTGAAAATAATCAATTAAAGCAAGATGTGCATCATAATTCATCTTCACTTTTGTGAAAACATTGCTCTTTTTCCCTTCTTTATAACTATCGTGAAAAGCTTTCTGTATAACCTTGTAACACGAAGGTGGATTAAGTAATAAATCGGAGACAAATTGGGCAAGACCGTCATCTGTTAGAAATAAGAGCCAATCATAGGATTGAGCCAAGACTTTCAATTCTTTATTTTGATCTTGAGACGTAAACCAATTTCCGTGATTACTTACGATACCAACAGAAAGAGTGAAATCTTTTAATAAATTTTCATTTTCCCCGTTTATGATGAATTGAAGCATCTCAGAATAAGGTTTGATAATTGCATTGCTATTATCAAATATAAGTCCACACATGTTTCCTTGATTGTCCCTGATTTTCTGAAGAGATGAAATTGTCTTTGCTACATAAGCACCTTGTTTCGCTTTTTCTATTGTTTGAGGCCCTTTCTTGTTTCCTTCTTCAACCCCAACTCGTTTGCATTCAAACATCGCATAAGGTTTTTTCATTTGTTGGAATACAGTCAATGTGGCTTCATCGTTTGCTATATTATTGACTTTTGACAATAATATAGTAGATTCATTTTCAGCGATAACACAAGCATTCTTAAGCGTGAAGTCTTTTGTGAGGAGTGTATTGCTTTTTATGGTAAAACTCTCGCCTAAATTTAATGATTTCGTTATTTTGTTCGCTGTTATAGCTGTATTAAAAGGTATTTTTATTTGTTTTTCTGAAACAAAAGGATGCAATGTAAATTCTACATTGTGAGTAATAACTGGATTTCCGTATTCTTCCAATCCTCTTTCTATTGAAATATGTTTTTCTATACCCCATTCTTTTAAGAGATAAAACGATATTATTTCAATCATAGTACCCAATGCTCTTCCTGCAGCCTTTTTGGATGCTTCTGTATGTGAGAATACTTCTTCACTTAATACCTTTTGCAATGTGTCAATGGATAAATAACTCATATCTTTTCAATTTTTAGCTCATCTACAATTCACTCTCCTTCATCCGTTCGGCATTTTCCGCCACGGTCAGTTGGTCGATGCAATCCTGAATGTCGCCGTCCATGAAGGCGGCCAAGTTGTAGATGGTATAGTTGATACGGTGGTCGGTGATGCGTCCTTGTGGGTAGTTATAGGTACGTATCTTGGCCGAACGGTCACCCGTTGAAACCATTGTCTTGCGTTTGGCGGCAATGTCGTCGATGTACTTCTGGTGCTCCTTATCATATATAAATGTACGCAGGCGCGAAAGGGCACGCTCCTTGTTCTTCGGTTGGTCGCGTGTCTCGGTACATTCGATAAGGATTTCCTGCACCTCGCCCGTATTCGGATTGCGCCAATTGTAGCGCAGGCGGACACCTGACTCCACTTTGTTCACATTCTGTCCGCCGGCACCGCTCGAACGAAAAGTGTCCCACTTGATTTCGCCTTCGTTGATTTCCACATCAAAGGCTTCGGCCTCGGGCAATACGGCTACCGAAGCGGCCGAAGTGTGTACACGTCCCTGTGTCTCTGTGGCAGGCACACGTTGCACGCGGTGTACGCCCGATTCGTATTTCAGTGTACCATATACTTTGTCGCCTGTCACCGAGCAGATGATTTCATTGTATCCTCCCGAGGCTCCTTCGCTGGCACTTGATACCTCCATGCGCCACCCTTTGGATTCGCAATACTTGGCGTACATGCGGAATAGGTCACCAGCAAAGATGGCTGCTTCGTCTCCACCCGTACCGCCACGTATTTCCAAGATGGCGTTGCGGTCGTCCTGAGGGTCGGCCGGCACGAGCAATAGCTTGATTTCTTCTTCGAGTTGGGGGATGCGCTCTTCGCAGAGGTTAGCTTCTTCACGAGCCATCTCCTTCATCTCCGGGTCACTCTCGGTCATCAGCAGTTGCTTTGCCTCCTCCAAACCGTTCAGTGCATTCACGTACTCCTTCCGTACACGCATGATTTCGCTCAAGTCCTTGTATTCCTTGGTCAGCTTCACATAGCGTGCCTGGTCGGCAATCACGTTAGGGTCGGTAATGAGTGTCGAAACTTCCTCGAAGCGGGCAATCAACCCTTCGAGCTTTTCAAGTATGGTGTTTTCTGTAGCCATTTATTTCTTTTTGATTTGATTGAAGAATTGTCTCCATGCAAAGAAACAGATGATAAGGGCTACAACGGCAACAATATACTGCATAGATGAATCAATAGTTAAATTCTCCGAATTCGCTCTTGATAGTCAATTCCTTATGTCCATTACTCTCTTCGATGCGGCCTATGATTTGTGCGTCGATACCGAAACTCTTCGAGATGGCAATAACTTCCTCGGCATATTCGGGTGCAAGGTAAACTTCCAAACGGTGGCCCATGTTGAATACTTTGTACATCTCTGCCCAATCGGTGTTGCTCTGCTCCTTGATGGTCTTGAACAAGGGGGGCACGGGGAAGAGGTTGTCTTTGATGACACGGCAATTGTCACCCACGAAGTGGAGCACCTTCGTTTGTGCACCTCCCGAGCAATGTACCATACCGTGGATATTTTTTCTCAGGTTATCCAATAATTTTTTCACAACGGGGGCGTAAGTACGTGTGGGTGAAAGTACCAGTTTGCCTGCGTCGATGGGGCTGCCCTCAACGGCATCGGTCAACTTCAATCCACCGCTATATACTAATTCGTCGGGTACACCTGCATCATAACTTTCGGGATACTTCTCGGCCAGATATTTGGCGAACACGTCGTGGCGGGCGCTGGTCAATCCGTTGCTACCCATTCCTCCGTTGTACTCCTTTTCATAAGTGGCTTGTCCGTAGGATGCAAGTCCCACAATCACGTCGCCCGGTTGGATGTTGACATTGTCAATCACGTCGCTGCGCTTCATACGGCAAGTCACGGTAGAGTCAACAATGATGGTGCGTACCAAGTCGCCCACGTCAGCTGTTTCGCCACCTGTAGCGTATACACCTACACCCATTTCGCGCAATTCGGCCAACAATTCGTCCGTACCGTTGATGATGGCGCTGATTACTTCGCCCGGCACAAGCAGCTTGTTGCGTCCGATGGTTGATGAAACAAGGATGTTATCTACAGCACCCACGCAAAGCAGGTCGTCGATGTTCATGATGAGGGCATCCTGTGCAATGCCTTTCCACACACTCAAGTCGCCCGTCTCTTTCCAATAGAGGTAAGCCAATGAGGATTTTGTGCCTGCACCGTCGGCGTGCATAATGTTGCAATACTCAGGGTCACCGCCCAAAATGTCAGGGATAATCTTGCAGAAAGCTTTGGGATAAAGACCCTTGTCTATGTTCTTGATGGCATTGTGCACATCTTCTTTCGAGGCCGATACGCCACGCATCATGTATCGTTGGTTGCTCATCGTTTTTTGATAGAATTATGATGTTTTTATTGAATAATCCTTTTTGTGGTTATATACTACGGTGCAAAGGTACTTATTTTTTTTTGAATAGAAGCAAAGGTGGGCTTTTACTTTTGAGGTATTTCGCAAACGATGTTTGAAATGGCTCTGTTTCATTCCCTTAAAGATGCAGACACGGCTATAGCTTTCTCGGATTGACACCCTATGACACATAATCGGCCAAAAAAAGTATGAAAAGGATAGTTTGGTTGAACTTTTCTTTGTGTTTTGGATAAAATGTGTTAATATTGCACACTCAAAAAGATTACAACTATTTATTAACTAAAATTCATTTTATGAACATGAAAAAATTATTCAAATTCGTCCTTGTATGGGTGGCTTTGGCGGGTGTGCTTCCGGCAATGGCGCAGTTCAAGGACATCGACCTCAACTTGGTTGAAAGCCCCTTCTTGGAGGCAAACGAAAAGGATGAGAATGCTCGTGTGGATGTATCCCTCGGCTTGGTTATTGGCGAAGATGGTTCAGTTACCCGCGTGGCTGCCGACGATGCTTCTGCCAACATCACATTGTCCGGCAAGTGGTGGAATAGCCATGGATGGAATGGTGTAGTGGCCAAGGTGGCCGTGGATGGTCCTGTTGACATTACGGTAGGAGCTTGTCAGTATGCCGACGAAAACATTGTTGTTACCGATGCTTCTGGTGCAGAGGTGTTGAAGTTTGTTGCCGTTGAAGCCTGTGGCACTCCTGTTACCGGCACTTATACAGGTGGTGCTACCACTCTTACGATTACTTGCACAGGATATTTCCATGCTTTTGCCGTCAAGAAAAGTGTTGCGGAGGAAGAGAAGCCTGCCGTGGTTGGCGATGTTACCGCCGTATGGAACTTCCGCAACGACCTTCCTGCAGGCATTTGTGAAGCAACCAACTATCAGAAGGTTACTGCCGAAGTGCCTTCTACTGTGGATGGTATTGTGATGACCGTGGATGCTACCAACGGAAAGTTGTACTGCATTGGACGCGACAATGCACAGTTCAACCAAGGAACCATTTTGCGTGTGCCTGTTCAGAGTGCCAAGGATACCGTATCGGTAGAAGCCTATCCAGGATATTGTCACTTGACCGTTGGTGGAGAGGCCGATGCTGATGGCGACAACATCGTTTCGCACCGTGCAACATCCGCTGAGGTCGCTCAAGGATATGTAGAAGTAGTTTCTACGGGTAGCTCTTATATCTATGGTGTGAAGGTTGTACAAGTTTCTATGATTCAGGAGAAGCAATTGTACAGCACCAATTTCTCTGATTGGAAGAAGGCCGGTGCTTCTACCAGCGAATCGAAGGTTGAGCAGAAAACCAAGTACAGCAAGGAGGATTTGACATTCACCTTATATAATACAGCTGTTGACCCTGCTGGTGTGAACAGTAAGTTCAACAATGGTGAGGCACTTGGATGGTTGCAAGCAGATAAGGCGGCTGACCCCTATGTGCAGACTTCAACATTGGCTTCAGTATCCAAAGTGCGTTATGTGCATGCAGCAACAGGTAGCAATCGTGGATGGAAACTGGAGGCTAAAGGGGATGGTGATGCAGATTGGGTGACAATCTCTGAAACCGTGGCCAATCCAGCTGCTTGGTGCGAAGTGGTTGCCGAAGTGAATCGTACGAATGTACAGCTCCGATGGACAAATTTGAATGCTTCGCAAAATGCCTATATGTTCGAACTCGATATTTATGGAAATGTAGACCTCTCCAAGTCTCCCGTACTTGGTTCGTTCAATGTAAACGGCAAGGCCGTGTCAGCCATTGATGTATTTGCCGAGCAAGCCGATGGTATCAATACGGCCACTATCGAACTTCCGAAGGCTGAAAAGATGATTTCTACAGACAATCCGTTGACAGACGTGCTTGCCGACAATGGTGAGGTAACTTCTGTTGAGTACGAAGCGGGTGAAAACTCTACCGTAGCAACCATTAAAGTGACAGCTAACGGTGACGAAGCAATTTACAAGGCCACATTCCTCTTTAAACCTGACTTTACACTGACATATTACAATGCTGATGGTAGTGTAATCGGTACTCAGACAGTAGAGAAGGATGCCGCTATCGGTGCATTCAAATATACAGAATCAGACGTAACGGTGGGCGAAGGACAGAAGTTCCGTGGTTGGTTTGTTGAAGCTAAGGAAAATCGTCGTAAATATACAGTTGACGAAGTGGTTTCCGCAGATATGGGACTCTATGCCATTGTGACCGACATTGAGGTGGCAAGCGACAATGCACGTTACTACTATCCGTTGAACAACCTCTATTTCTATGCCGAGGACCACGAAGGATTCAACCTTACAGGTACAGGATGCTTCCACGACAATCAGCACGGATGGACTGTAAACAATGGAGATAAGGTGGAATTGCTCGTTGGCAGACATGCATATATACTGCTTGGTCTTTGCCGTTATGGAAACGAGTCAACCATTACATTGACTGATGCAAAGGGCAATGTAGTAGGTACTGCAAAAGCCCCTGTTGAAACGGACGGACAATCGGCTGCATTTGAATATACGGGTGAGCCAGGCGTAATCACATTGACTTGCGATAACGGAATTTATCTGCACGACATCACCATCATCAACGATGCAAACAACAGCATTACCCGCAACGAACAAGGTTATTTCATAGTGAAGGCCGGCAATGCTGACAGTTTCCTTGCAACACTTGAGGTTGCTAATGCCAGTGCAAGCAACAATGAACGTACCTATATTTTCATTCCTGATGGTACATACGACTTGGGTGCCAAGGCTTTGACAAAGGTTAGTGGAAACAACATTTCGCTGATTGGCCAGAGCATGGACAATACAATCATTGTCAACTGTCCTGAAGAGGAGGGCATCGGTGTCACTGCAACCCTGCTTGTTACAGGTCAGAATACCTACTTCCAGGATTTGACATTGAAGAATGCTATGGATTATTACACCGCAGCTACAGCCGGTCGTGCAGTATGTCTGCAGGATAAGGGTGCACGTACCATTTGCAAGAATGTGAAGATGCTCTCTTATCAGGATACTTATTACAGCAATGCTGCCAGTCAATTCTATTGGGAAACCAGTGAAATTCACGGATGCGTTGACTTCATTTGCGGTGGAGGCGACGTATTCTTCAATAAGTGTCTTATCGTATGCGAATCACGTGCCAAGAATTCGAAGAGTGGTGAAGCCACCATTACTGCTCCTTATACCGATGCTGTGAACACCTTCGGTTATGTCTTCGACGGATGTACTATCGAGAATAAGGCGGCCAAGTTCAACTACGGTCGTGCTTGGGGTGGTGTGTCTCGCCTTGCATGGTTGAACACTACCTTGAACCAACCGAACGAAATTGCAGAAAAGCGCTTCACTGCTGCCGGTATGAATGTGGCTGCAGATAAGTTTGTTGAGTACAACTCTGTAGACAAGGATGGTAAAGTGGTTTCTCCTGCAAGCAACGTTGTTACCTTTACCAAGGACAAGACTTCTAACACTATGGAAACAATCCTTACAGCAGAGCAAGCAGCAGAGTATGCTCTCGACAAAGTGTTTACAGATTGGACACCGGCTGTATATGCTGCTCAGGTTCAGACTTCAGAAGCTAAGAACGACAAGGGTAATGTTACTTGGACTGCCGTAGAAGGTGCCATTGCATACGCTGTATTTGTGAATGGTACGTTGGCCGACATTGTAAATACTACCTCATATACAGTGGCTGACGCAACCGCAAAGGTTGAAATTCGTACAGCCAATGCAATGGGTGGATTCGGTGAAGCCGTTACAGCCATTGATCTTGCCAGTATCGAGGGACTCGTTGCTGGTCAGGAAGTGAAAGAGGTTGAGATTTTCACCGCAGGTGGCATCCAATTGAACCAGTTGCAGCAGGGTGTTAACATCGTTCGTACAACATACGCCAACGGTGTAGTTGAATCACAGAAGGTTATCAAGTGATAGCGGACAGTTAATCATTCTATCATAAAAAAAGGGGGTACTCTCACAAAGGGTAGCCCCTTTTTTATTGAACTATCTTTCGGGTGGATTGTTTTTCGTTTGCAAATAACAGTTCAGATTATGATAGACCTTTCTACAACTTTTGCGGGATTGTCGTTGCGTAATCCCATTATTGTAAGCAGTTCGGGATTGACCGATACAGCGGCCAAGTGCCTGGCTTTGGAAGAGGCAGGTGCTGGTGCTGTCGTGTTGAAGTCCATTTTCGAAGAACAAATCATGCAGGAACATGACCAATGGTACGACCCTTCGAATGCGGGGGCGGATGATTATCTCCGCACTTATCTGCGTGCCAATTCACTGTCGGAGCATATCGGGCTGATCTGCGAGGCGAAGCGTGTATGTTCCATTCCTGTCATAGCCAGCATCAACTGTTCCACCCGTACGGAGTGGACGGAGTATGCCGGGTTTGTAGAAGATGCCGGTGCCGATGCTTTGGAACTGAACATCATGGATGTACAGACAGAGGTGGAGTACGAATATGGCACCTACGAGCGTCAGCACATCGAGATTTTGGACCGTGTAAGGCGATACGTACACCTGCCTGTCATTGTGAAGTTAGGGATGAACCTGACGAACCCGGTGGCGCTTGTCAACCAACTCTATGCCAATGGGGCGGCTGCTGTGGTGATGTTCAATCGTCCTTACCGTCCTGACATCAACATCGAGATTGGCAAGATTCACGCAGGCGAAATGTGGACCCGTCCGTCAGACATCTGCGATGCGCTCCGTTGGGTAGGCATCAGTTCTGCCCGTATTCCGCATCTGGACTATGCCGTGTCGGGCGGTGTACACGATGGATGGAGTGCCATCAAGGCCATTTGGGCTGGAGCTTCGGCCGTGGAGGTCTGCACTACCATCTTTTGGAACGGTTCGCAACGCATCCGGGTGATGCAGGAACAGATGCTTCAGTGGATGCACGAGCATGGATATGAAAGCATTGCCCAATTCAAAGGCCGCATGAATCTGAATGCCGATGAGGGAGGCTCCCTCTACGAGCGCACCCAGTTCATGAAGTATTTCAGCGGTCACCGGAGCGTGTAAGGATTCAATGTATAAGGCTCCCTTCAGATGCTTTTGGAGACCCGCTGAAACGACTTCCCAATCTCTTCCGAAATGAGATACGTATGTCTTTGCTGATGAGATACGTATGTCTTCCGCAGTGAGATACGTATGTCTTCCGCAGCATGATTTGTATGTATTGGTGTTTACTGGATACTCTCCACCAACTCCCGATAGATTTCATTTTGGCAGAGCAAGTGGGCATTGCCGGTGATGAAGAGTTGCTTGCGGGCGCGGGTGAGGGCAACGTTCAGTTTGCGGTCTATCAGTTGGCCGTCGGCTTGGGTGGTGACGGAGAGGATGTCCAACTGATAGGGTTGGCTCACGGTGGTGCTGTAGATGATGATGTCGCGTTGGCTGCCTTGGTAACGTTCTACGGTGTCGATGGTGATGGCTTCAGTGCCACTGATGTTCAGAGCGGCCAGTTCGTGGGCAATCATGGCTATCTGGTTGCGGAAGGGTACGATGATGCCTATCCTTCGGGCGGCATCAAAGGGGATGTCATTCTTTTGGCAAAGTTGATGGATAGCCTTTACCAATCGGGCGGTTACGTGTGCCTCGTTTCGGTTTATCTTATTGGAATCTTCGGTAGGGGGATAGGGGGCATCGATGAAACAGAATCGCCGGGTGGCAACCAATCGTTCGTCAGCATCATCGGTGTTGTAATGTTGCCATTCGAGTGGAGCCTGTTGGTGTGCAACGGGCACAATATCGAGCTGACCGCCATAGAAGTGTTGGTTGGCAAAGTAGCTGATGGCCGGGTGCATACGTCCCTGACGGTGCAGCATGGCGTGTGTGCCGTTGCCTTGTTGTCGGGCATAGAGGCGTTCGAAAAGCGAGTTGCGGCAATCGGTCAGTCCGATGGCATGTAATGCTTTATTGCTTACTTGCGAATCTTCAGTGCGTTGCAGCACTACGGCTGGCAATTGCTTGTGGTCGCCGATGAGGATGAATTTGTCGATGGCACATACTCCGTCCTTGTGGGCACAGAGTATGCCCATAATCTGTGGCTCCAGTATTTGCGAGGCTTCGTCGATGATGACTACGTCGAAGTGCTTGAGGTCGAACAGTTCGGGATGTCCGCTGATGCTGCTTACCGTGCCCACCACAATGTGGATGGATTGCAATGCCTCCTGCACCTCCTTGCGGTTGCTGCACTGTTGCAGCATGTTTTTTATCAAGTGGGGGCGGAAACGCTCTTCGCACGACAGTTCTCCACCAATGCGCAAGTAGGGTGGAAGGGGAGTGATGCTCTCCAACATCTCGCAGATTTCATCTACCGCACGGTTGGTGTAGGAGAGTAGCAGGATGTTGTTTTCTTCGAGCAGGAACTCCTCAACCATGGAGCGCAATGCTACGGAGGTCTTGCCCGTTCCCGGAGGGCCTACCAACAGGAAATAGTCTTTGGCTTGCTTGACCTGGCTGACGATGTGGTTTATCTGTTCGTTCAAGTAGGTTCCCTTCAATGTGAAGGACGGATTTATCTGTGGCTCCCGTTGACAGAGCAACAGAGCGCGTCGATGTGACGGTGCAGTCAGCAGGGAGTAAAGTCCACGGAAGAGATTCCCGTAGGAGGAGTCCATGAAGTCGTGCTCGATGGCATATCGGCTAGTGAGAGGGAAAACGGCAGCATTGCGTTGCCTGTTCTTTAGTGTAATAACCAGTTGGTTGGTTCCTAATTTTTCGATACTTCCGCGGATAACCTGTCGGTTGGTGGCGTTGGCCTCTTCACCCTCCCGTTCGTACAGCATCACAATGTCGCCTGTGCGGAAGTTGGGGAGGAATCCCTCCTCGTACGTTGGAATGTTCAAGATGACCTTCTCTATTCCCTCGTTCATCACAAAGTCGGCAATGGTCAGGTCGGTCAGAATGTTTCCTGCCGCCTGTTTGGTGAGGGTGTCGCTATTCCATGTGGAAGCAAATCCGTTATTGCTGTCGCATCGTGCATCGCCCATTTTGGAGAGGAACTGTTCGCGGGCAACAAAGGCCGTGAAGGTATAGAAGTACTCCATCGTCAGTTCGTCTGCCGTATGGAAGGGTGCAAGGAACGCTTTCAGTTGCGGTTGTTGGTAGTTCTCCCACAGTTTGCCTTTCACTTGCCGTGTGTTCAGCAGGGTGGGAGTGATGGTGGGTATCAGCGTGCGGCCACCGTTACGTTTCAACTCCATTTCATTGCTGACAATGTGGTTGCGCAAAGCCATGGCCCGCTGTATCTGTGCTTTGGCACTGCGTTCGGCAAACAGTTTAGGATATTGCGAGTAGAACAGGTAGCTGTTGACCGCTTCGCGTGGAATATCAAGACTGTAATACAGCACCTCTTTGTACAGAGCCATTTGTAGTGCATGGCTTTCGCGTGGACGGATGGCAGTGCCTATGCCTTCGGCCTTGCCCGATTTCAACTCTATCAAGTTACGGAAGTCACTTTGCAAGAAGTCCATGCGCCCCTGTAGTCCCATGTATTCGCAGAGAAAGGATGGTTCCAATAAGGCCCCGTCCTTTTCAATTTGACAGGTAGGCGAGTGGAACACGGCTTGCACCGTTTGGCGGATGTGGTCGAACTGTGCCTGTGCACGTTGGAAATACTCTTTGTCGATGTGGTCGCAAGCGGTATAGGCCAACATGTCGTCGCGGAACACCTTTTGGATAGAGCGTCGGTAGTCGGCAGGTTGGTCGGGCTGTTCGTTCACGCAATCGTCCAAGAATTGGTTGGCAGCATTTCCCAACAGGATGTAATGGCTTGTCTCGCGTGGCTTGAACTTGCTGACGAGGTAGTTCAGCGGATGGTCGCCATAGTGCTGCATACACTCGGACAGTGCACTGATGTCAAGCAGATAGTCCGGTTCCAGTACAAACTGCTCGGGATGCAGTACACCCTCTTCGTCGATGGCGACCGTCAATAGGTTGAGTTGTGCTCCTGTGTAGAGCACCTGTGGCAATTCCTTGAAAGGCGTATGTTCAGTATAATTTGCTTGTAACAGTGTGTCGCTTGCATACGTGTCGCTGTAGCCATAGATGAATTGTTCGTCCCAATGTTCTACCACCAATCGGATGCTTTTGATATTTCCTTTTGATAGTGACAAAGTCTCTTGTGCCCGCCACGAGGCAGGTAATATGGCACTTAAGCAAGCAGGGATTTCTGTTTGATAGAAGTGGCAGATGGCTTCGCACAAGGCCTTCAGGTCGTATAGGTATGTCTCTTCGTCGGGAATGGTCTCGCCACGCATCACCTGGCGGGCATTCATACGGAAACGTTCGATGGCCGTCCGTTTCAATCCCGTATGGCGGCAGAGGGCATACAGGCGCGAGAATAGGTTAGAGAAGTCCGTATCGTACCCGGCTGTCTGTTGTTTGCACATACGGTCGAGCAAGTTGTACAGGCGGCTGTACTTCTCTGTCAATTCTAATGCTGATTGGTGGTATTGCCAGATTTCGTCGAAGAGGTCCATGTCTTTTTTAGTTATTAGCTAATCACTCCTTTATCTTCTCCTTATATAAATTATGTCGGGCACGTATTTCGCGTACGAAGTTATAGGTCTCTGCTCCACGGAAGTAGCCGTTGCGGCAAATGGAATCGTTATAGTACTCGGGCTTGCTTTTTAGTAGCACGTACTTCTCTACGTTGTCGAACCAACGGTATTTGTCGTGCCCGTACTTTTCGGCCAAGGCCATCGCATCATAGATGTGTCCGATGCCTGCGTTGTACGATGCCAACACAAAGTTGATGCGCTCGTCCTTGTCTGTGATGTTGCGGAAACTCCGTTCCATCTGCTTCAGGTAACGGGTGGCGGCTTTCACGCTCTCCTCAGCATTGTGTTCCTTCCCTTCAGGAACTCCCATAGCGCGTGCCGTGCGGGGCATCAGTTGCATCAGTCCCTTCGCTCCTGCCCACGATACGACTGAGGTGTCGAAGTTCGATTCCTTGAACGCCAGCGAGGCAATCAGCTTCCAGTCCCATCCGATGCTGTCGGCATATTGTTTGAAGAGGTTGTCGTAATGCGAAATCTTTCCATCCTTTATCGACAGAATCTCGTAGTGGGGTTGTGCTTTTGATTGCTCGAAGTAACGTTTGAGGCTGGCTTTGTAGGCGGCTGAGGAGACATTGTCCCTATACCATAGGTTGGCAGCTTCGGCCAACAGCGGTTGGCTTTTCCGTACCGCCCATGCCGAGCGTTGGTCCATACCTATTTGCATGTTGATGTTTAATTGAGGGAAGTACGTGCGGTTCAGTCGTGCCACTTCGTTGTCGCAGACAGTGTAGCCTATTTCCCCACGTGCCACTTGGGCAATAAGGTCCTCCTCAGTGATGCTGTCGCTGCTTACTTCGTGGATGATGATGCCTCCACCCAACTCCTTGTTCAGATTCAGCAAGCGGTTCAGACTCCGTCCAGGTTTTACATACACCTCTTTGCCCACCAATTGTGTCACATCTGTCAGGGGAGGATTCTTTCGATAGCGTCGTTGTACCAACACCTGATGGTTTATTATCCCTTCACCGCAATAGAGCAGGTTCTCATGTCCATCCAAGGTTATCGGCATGTTGTAGGCAATCAGGTCACCTTCGCCCCGTAGTAGCATCTGTCGCAAATCTTCAGGATTGGCAGCAATCTTTACTTCCAACTTTACCCCTAACGCGCGGGCAAACTGTTCGGCCAATTCATATTGGAATCCCATAGGTTCACCCTTATATATAAAATAGGTGGTAGAACTGTACAGGGTCAGCACCACCAATCGGCCGCTATCCTCTATCTGTGGCAGGTCATGGATGGGCAGTGGAGTATCTTTTCCACTTCTGCGACAACCGCCAATGAGGAAAGTTGCCAGCAGCAACATCGTGAATATGGGTACAATCTGTTTCATAATGTGGGGGCAAAGATAGCTATCTTTATTTGAGTGCCCAAGAAATGGCCGTATTTACTTATTTTCTTTATTGTTTTTTTGTTGAACAACATTCTTTCTGTAACTTTTGCAAGAAAAGATAACTCGCTTAGAATAAATCGGTTGGTCGGATTGCTTGAAAATTGGGTAACGAGATAGCAACCGTTCGTATTTCTAAGTTCTTCATTGCTTTGCCACAATGTGGAACTCTTGATGCGACAAAGGTACAAAAAGAATCGCTGACGAAAGAGTATAATGGTTATTTTCTTTCGTCAGCTCTACTATTTAGAGGGGAAGAGTATTTCCTCTTTTTCTATTTCCCAATCATTGAATTTAAACTTCCAACGTTCTTCCATAAATTTCAACATAGACAATCCTCGTTCTTTTATCGTTTCTGTAGTCCACTCATTTTGTTTGGAAACCTCTATCTCACTATATGAGCCGTTATAATAACCTATATCTTTTCCATCTTTATTTTTAAGACATTTCTTTTTCTCAAAATCATAATTTTGTAACTTGGAATTTTTAGAACGGCTCAAGAGCAACAAATTTCCCAATGAGTTTAGATACACACGCTTTTCTGTCGGTTTAAGATGTCCAAAACGGTCTTTCCAATACATATCTGTTGCTGATTGAGGATATATATGCTCAATAGTATCCTCTTTAGTTCTCTTACTGAAATCTTCCCATCTTACCTTGGGGTTAGCATTATCTTGCAAATATAGTTCATACTCATACAGAAAGTACCTTAAACCATTCCAAGAGTAAAAGCCATCCTTGTCATTTTTAAAAAAGAGCTCTTGAATATGGTTCTTGAATCTTTCCAAATCAAACCAACCACGATAATAGCTTTCATCTTCACCATCTGTCAAGAAATCTATTTCAGCAGTAATCGTTTCAATATCTGTATTGCCTATGTAATATTCTCTCGCCATTCGATATAAATTGCTATTCTGCGTATTCGAAGAGCGGTGTGATATAGCAAAAACAAGAAAATTAAATCTTTCGCACGCATCTAAGAAGTTCCAAATATATTCTTCTTGCGATTCTTTTGTAAATACAGCCATTATCATTGGAGGGAAAGCACCCATTCCGACACGTTCTAATTTTTGTATATGCTCTTTTATTCTATCTGAATAACTAGAATATTGAATATTGTAGATAAAGAACCATTGCTTAACACATTTAGCAAGGCTATCAATGTAATCTTTAATGTCTTTGATAGAAATATATCCACTTATTACATTCTTAGAAGTAAATTTCTTTTTCAACAAGAAGTCTGCATACACATCGGATTGGCTTCTGTCATATGTGTAATACATAATCCAATGATTAAACAAAAACACATCATCGTCCAATGGATTCTCTTTGTTTTTTCCAAGATACTCGTATATCGTTTTCCAAGTTTCATTGATGTCTCTCCTTAAACGACCTTTGGTTTCATTATCTTCACGTAGAAGAGTAGTTAGATATATCAGGCGATTCTTGAGCAACTCCAAATGAGACAAATCTTTGCCTCTATTATTCATTGTTTCAAATGTTACATAAACGTCTAAAGAATCATCTATTTCATAATAATTGAATTTCAAACGATTAACTGCTTTATCAAATATTCCCTCTTTATCTTCTTTATTCAGCATTTTTAGCTTTTCTGCAAAATAGTTCTTTGCAAACATTAAGTTTGCCGTATATAAAGTCTCTGGATATTTGTCCGCAGCTGAGGAATCTTGCTCTAAAATTTTTGTTTTAAAGAACTCGTCACTTGGATTATCTTTCTCATATCCAAATACAAAGGATTTATATATTTGATTGTATGAACGATACAAAAATCTATCAATCCATTCGCTTTTTGCTCCATAATTTATACCCTCATTATCATCAAGTGTTCGCAATATCTCATGTAGCAAAATAATAAGGGTTGTCAATCTTTGCTGTCCATCAATGACATAATAAGCGGACATTCCTTTTTTCAAAAGCCACAAATCATCCTTCCATTTTTCCACATTTTGTATATCACAGCTTTTAATAGGTACAACAGTCAAAAGACCTATGTAATGGATTTTATCTGAACTCAAATTCTGTATGTCTTCCCAAAAGTCATCAAGTTGACGTTCTTCCCATGAATAACCACGTTGGAAATCTGGT
>JAFWYQ010000087.1 GCA_017517605.1 Bacteroidaceae bacterium | reverse complement strand
CTATAGATATTCCTTGTCAACTCGTCAACTAAGCCTGTCCCGCATGGCCCTTGTCAACTCGTCAACTTGTTAACTCGTTAACTCAAAAACTAAAGAACTTAAAAATATGGTAGAACATTATTTCAAACTCGCGTGGCGGCAACTGGTAAAGTACCGCCTGCAATCAGCGGTCAGCATCGTGAGTCTGGCCATCGGCTTTGCCTGCTTCGCACTGGCAAGCATGTGGATAAAGTATGAGACAACGTATGACGGGTTTCACCGCGATGCGGACAGGATGTACGTTTTGATGCGTTCCTTGAACAGCAGATTGACAGGATATGACTGGCAGGTGGCTTATGAGAACTGCGACAGTCTGGTCAAATATTGTCCCGAGGTGGAGGCCTATACCAGTTTCGACCACATGGATTACCAAAAGGTGTTGCAACATGACCGGCAACTTACGCCCAATGCCAAAGTGATTTCCTGCGACAGCACTTTCCTGAAGATGTTCAACGTGCAGTTGGTGGCCGGCACGTGGGACTTCCTGCATCGGGACAATCAGATTGCCGTCACCCGAGAGATGGCCCAACGGCTGTGGGGCGATGCAGAACCGCTGGGGCAAGAGGTGACGATGCCGAACTATCATGCAGGCGGAAACTTCACGGTGACAGCCGTCGTGGAGGGATGGGAGAGTCACAGTTGTCTGCCTTTCGAACTGCTGCGCAACAACACCTATTTGAGGAATGCAAAACAAACGGGTGAGGCCAACTATCCTTTTTCTTATGCATTCTCTCATGTCTGGCGGCTGTCGGAGCATGCCGATGTGGAAGCCATCAACAAGCGGCTTGATACGTTGCAGATACATCAGCCAAAAGGGGCGAGCTACGCGGTGGAAGTGACGGAGAAATTCAAACTGATACCGCTGACGGAGCTTCGTCACGTCCAGTTTTATCTCGATGTGAAGGTGAAGGTGGAGCACATCCGCCTGTTTGCCCTTGCGGGCGGGTTGCTTATCCTGTGTGGTCTGCTCAACTACCTGACGATGTTCATCAACCGCCTTTTCATCCGCCAGCGCGAGATTGCCCTGCGCACGGTGTTCGGCGCTACGGGGCGCAACCTGATGGTGCAGTTCCTTACGGAGTATGGATTGGTGTTGGTCATAGCCCTGTATCTGGGCATATACCTGATGAAGGTGGTGTTACCCTACTTCCGCCAGTTGGCCGAGTTGCCCGAGGGAGTGGGCTTTGTCTATCGCGAGGGGCTTGTCTATCTGCTGATGGTGGTGGCCGTGTCATTGCTCATCTCATTGCCCGTCATCGGATTCTTCCGCCGTCAGGCATTGCAGAACTCCATCCAGAATAAAGTGGGGTTGTTCAGCTATAGCAATTTCCGCAAACTGAGTGTCTGCCTGCAGCTGGGCATCAGCATTCTTTTCATCTTCTGCACGGTGGTGTTGCAGAAACAGCTTTACACCCTGCGGAACGAGGACTTTGGTTTTGAGCGGAAGAATATGGCGGTTATTACCGTTTATGGTGACAAAGGGGATGATGTGGAGTCGTTCGGTGAATACCTGCGGCAGCAACCGGAGGTTACGGAGGTCATCCGTCGGTGGAGTGCCTTGTTTCCTATTACTTTTGGCACTCATTACACCTTTACCAAGATTACACAAGGAAGACAGATGAACGTGGAAATGACAGAAGAGTCGATGGAATGCCTATATTTTGAGGATATGGAATGCCGGTTGGCTGATTTCTACGGATTGCAACTGCTCAAAGGACGCTATCTGCGGGAGGGGGACGACCCTTCTGCCATCGTCATCAACGAGACAATGGCCAAGAAATTCAATTGGGATGACCCGATAGGGAAACAGATAGAGAGGTTCCACAAGCCTTTCACGGTCGTCGGAGTAGTCAAGGATTTCCTGATTTTTGGTCCCACGACACCTGCCAAGCCCTCCTTTTTCGGCTTCCAAGATTTTATGCAAGGAAAGCGGGGCAATTCCTTTGTCTTCAAATACCAACCGGGAGACTGGACAGCCTACAGAAAGAAGTATGAGGAGAAGATAAACAGTTACGGCGGAAGCCTCGGAGCCACCAACATTTCTAATGTGGAAGAGGAATATGAAGATTTGCTTGAAAGCGAAATCAATTTGCAGAAACTCCTGACCACTACGGCCATTGTCTGCATCCTCATCGCCCTCTTCGGCGTGTGGTCGATGATTATGCTCACCTGTGAGCAGCGCCGCAAGGAGATTGCCATCCGCAAAGTGTTCGGTGCTACGGTAAAGGACATCCTTGACATGTTCTTCCTCGAATA
Source organism: Bacteroidaceae bacterium (assembly GCA_017517605.1). GTDB lineage: Bacteria > Bacteroidota > Bacteroidia > Bacteroidales > Bacteroidaceae > Phocaeicola_A. The sequence goes on along the minus strand of JAFWYQ010000087.1, from coordinate 7,637 downwards.
CATGACCCTGCAAGGAGTGGCGGCTTTGGTAGCTTTTCCCCTGGGCTATGTCTGCATGAAGCCATGGCTGGAGCAATATGTGGTGCAGACCGAAATCTCGTGGTGGATTTACGTCAGCATCTTCATGGCCGTAGCCCTGCTCGTGGCCCTCTGCATCGGTTGGCGCGTGTGGAAGACGGCTACCGCCCGTCCTGCGGATGAGATTTGCAAGGGGTGAGCGGACCCCATCCCGACCTTCCATTTTATGGGAAGGAGTAGAATGTTTTACTCACCCGCTCGGCTTGCACACTTTGCTTCGCGAAGATAGGCTACGCCTCGGGAATAAAAATAAATCAGTATTTATTTTGTATTCCGCTCGGCTTGCACTATCTTTGCAGTTTCAATAAAAAAGGAGAAAAAGATGCCACTGAATTTACCCGATAAACTGCCTGCCATAGAATTGTTGAAGCAGGAGAACATCTTTGTGATTGACAACTCTCGTGCCACGCATCAGGATATCCGTCCGCTGCGCATTGTGGTGCTGAATCTGATGCCGCTGAAGATTACGACGGAGACTGACCTTATACGTTTGCTGTCGAACACCCCGTTGCAGGTGGAGATTTCACTGATGAAGGTGAAAAGCCATACGTCGAAGAATACACCCGTGGAACACATGCGGGCTTTCTATCGCGACTTTGAGTTGATGCGCGACGAGAAGTTCGACGGCATGATTATCACCGGTGCGCCCGTGGAGCACATGGACTTTGAGGAGGTGGCCTATTGGGACGAGATTTCGGAAATCTTCTCGTGGGCACGCACGCATGTTACCTCTACCTTATATATATGTTGGGCAGCACAGGCGGGACTTTATCACCACTATGGAGTGCCCAAATATAAATTGGACAAGAAGATGTTCGGCATCTTTGAACACCGCGCCAACAACCCTTTGTTACCCATTTTCCGTGGATTTGATGATGTCTTCTATGTGCCGCACAGCCGCCACACGGAAGTGCGCCGCGAGGATATTCTGAAGGTGAAAGAGTTGGACTTGATTTCGGAGTCGGACGAGTCGGGCGTGTATATGGTGATGGCCCGTGGGGGTAGGGAAATCTTTGTGACAGGACATTCAGAGTATTCGCCCCTGACACTTGACACGGAGTATCGTCGCGACCTCGACAAGGGATTGCCCATTGACATGCCGGTGAACTATTACCGCGACAACGACCCATCGAAAGGTCCTTTGGTGCGTTGGCGTGCTCATGCCAACCTCTTCTTCCAGAATTGGCTGAACTACTATGTGTACCAGGAAACACCGTTTGACATTAATGAAATAAAATAAAAGGGATAATGTGCCAATGTGGATTAATGTGCCAATATGCCAATGAACATGCGGCACTATACATTGCCACATTAGCACGACAGATTTCCTCATAACTTGTACACATAAATGTTTACCCAACGCCCCATCGAACTGCTTGCTCCGGCAAAGAATTTGGAGTGCGGCATCGCGGCCATCGACCACGGTGCCGATGCTGTATATATTGGTGCACCACGCTACGGTGCACGAGCATCGGCAGGAAACTCGGTCACTGATATAAGAACACTGGCCGACTATGCCCACCTCTTTCGTGCACGCATCTATGTGACGGTAAATACCATCCTGCGCGACGATGAACTGGCCGATACGGAGCGGATGATATGGGAACTGTACGATGCTGGCGTGGATGCCCTGATTGTGCAGGATATGGCCATCACACGCATGAATCTTCCACCCATAGCCCTCCATGCAAGCACTCAGATGGATAATCGTACGGCGGAGAAGGTGTGCTTCCTGGCCAATGCAGGATTCACCCAAGTGGTGTTGGCACGCGAACTCTCGTTGGAGGATATTGCACAGATTCACCACGCTGTGCCCAATACCCCGTTGGAGGTGTTTGTTCATGGAGCCTTGTGTGTGAGCTATAGCGGGCAGTGCTACGTGTCGGAGGCTTGCTATGGGCGTAGTGCCAACCGCGGGGAGTGTGCCCAGTTCTGCCGCTTGGCTTTCAATATGGAGGATGCCGAGGGACGAGTGATTGCTCGCGACAAGCACCTCCTGTCGCTGAAAGACTTGAATCAGAGCAACCGCTTGGAGCAGTTGCTTGACGCAGGGGCCTCGTCACTGAAGATTGAGGGGAGACTGAAGGATGTGACTTACGTAAAGAATGTGGTGGCCTATTACCGTCGCCAACTCGATACTATATTCAAACAGAGGAAAGAGTATTGCCGTGCCTCTTCAGGGCGTGTGGTGACCGACTTCCAACCTCAGCTGGACAAGAGTTTCAATCGTGGATTTACACACTATTTCCTGGAAGGGCGCACACCCGACATCTTTTCGTTTGACACCCCCAAGTCGTTGGGCGAGGAGATGGGCGTGGTGAAGGAGGTGCGTGGAAACAGCTTTTCCGTGGCAGGAGTCAAGTCGTTCAACAATGGCGATGGCCTCTGCTATATAGATAATGTGGGACGCTTGCAGGGATTTCGTGTGAACAGGGTGGATGGCAACAGACTCTTTCCGCAAGAGATGCCTCCACGCTTGGTGCCACGTACGAAGATTTACAGGAACTTTGACCAGAAGTTTGAACAACAACTTTCGCGCAAGTCTGCCGAACGCCGCATACGGGTAGCGGCCTTGTTGGGCGAGACTCCCTTTGGCTTCGCGCTCACCTTGACGGACGAGGACGACATTAGCGTAAGCATTGCCATGGAGTACAAGAAGGAGCAGGCACGTACCCCTCAGGCAGAGAACATACGCACCCAATTGGCCAAGATGGGTAATACACCGTTTGAGTTGATGGGGTTGCAAGTGGAGTGGACGGACAATTGGTTCATCCCCTCATCGGTGGTGGCCGAATGGCGTCGTCGGGTGGTGGAGCTGCTCCTCAGTGCCCGTCGCATCAACCACCGCCGTCTGCCCGTAGGGGTAGGGAAGGGGAGTCATCCTTTCCCCACAACCCACTTGACCTATATGGGCAATGTGATGAATCGCGAAGCCGAAACCTTTTACCGTGCGCATGGGGTGACTGACATCCAACCGGCTTTCGAGGCCGTAAAGCCAGCGGGCGAACAGGTGGTGATGACCTGTCGTCATTGTTTGCGCTACAGCATGGGGTGGTGTCCGGTGCACCATCGCAAACCGTCGCCTTTCCGCGAACCTTATTATATAGTGTCTGCTGACGGACGTCGTTTCCGTTTGGAGTTTGATTGTAAAAATTGCCGGATGAAGGTATGGGGAAAGGGATAATGCCTTTTTCTCCCCTTCTTTTTGGGATTGTATCATAATAAAAGTTAAAAAACTGCTGTTCTTAATTAAATTTTTCTTTTCTTCGCGGTATATAGTGTAAACATGCGTATATCATGGAAAAAACGTTGCAGTCTTATACACCCGTATCGTTGGAGCAGATGAAAGCAGTGCGGTTGATGAATCGCATTGACACGAAGTATGTGACAACGTTGCCTAAGCTCGTCCGCTTGCTGGAGATGGCACGCGGGCAATATTGGGTGCAGGAGATTGACGGACAGCGCAACATGCCCTACTACACACTGTATTACGACACCGAACGGTGCGACATGTATCTGGAGCACTTGCGCGGACGGAAGACGCGACAAAAAATCCGCATTCGTGCCTACGAACATTCAGGCGTATCTTTCCTGGAGGTGAAGAACAAGAACAACAAGGGACGCACTGCCAAAAAGCGGGTGGCATGTAGGGCACACGAGAAGGATGCACACACGGACTTCATAGCTTCGCACCTCCGCTATTCACCGGAAAAACTGATGAACCGCATTGAAAATCGCTTTACCCGCGTAACGTTGGTAAACCGCAACATGACTGAGCGCCTTACGATTGATACAAACCTGCGTTTCCATAACTTCACTACTGATAAAGTGTGCAAACTTGACGGGCTTGTCATCATTGAACTGAAACGCGACGGATTGACCTATTCGCCTATCTTGGAATTGCTCAGGCAATTGCGCATCAAACCATCGGGGTTCAGCAAATACTGCATGGGTATGGCGTTGACCGACGAAGAGTTGCGCAAGAATCGCTTCAAACCTCGCTTGCGGATGGTTGAAAAGATGTGCCATGTTGATTACAATGCACAATTTGCCATCTGACATGGATTCCTGACTTAAAAAATAACAAACTCAAATACTAAATAACTAACAAACCTAAAGTAATATGGAAGAACTTGAATTTCTTGACACACCATTGGTTGATGCTAACAATATGAGCCAATTGTTATTGCATTTTCTCATCAACTTGATTTTCTGTGGAATCATTATCCACAAGTTGTATTACCCCAAGAGCCAACGACGCGATTACTATTTTACGTTTGCGCTCATCAGCCTTAGTATCTTCTTTATGATATTCCTTTTGGGAAGTGTGAAGATTAAGGTGGGATTTGCATTGGGACTTTTTGCCATTTTTGGCATTATCCGCTATCGGACGGAGCAGATGCCTGTGCGCGAGATGACCTATCTGTTTGTGCTTATTGCCGTATCGGTCATCAATGCCTTGGCTGTGACGCTTACGTATGGTGAACTGCTTCTGACAAATGTGCTTTTCGTCTGCAGCATTTGGCTGTTCGAGGATATTCCTTGGGTGAAGCATGTGAGCGAGAAACTTGTCAAATACGACAGAATAGACTTGATTCAGCCGGAACATTACGAAGAGATGAAGGCTGACTTGGAGAAGCGGTTGGGATTCCCTATCATTCGTTTTGAAGTGGGTTCGGTCGATTTCTTGAAGGACATAGCCATGGTGAAGGTGTTCTACAATGGCGATGGTATAAATTCGGTGAACAGAATGACGAAGTTCCCCAAGGAAAACTAATTAAAAACAGAAGACTATGAAGAAATATTTGTATACTATATTTGCAATGGTCTGCTTGTCCTCATCCGTTGTAACAGCTCAGGACTTCAGTGTGAATGACGACTTTGGAGTGGACATCTCTGTAGGAGCCGAAAAGGAACTCTTCCCTGATTTTGAAATAAATGTAGAGGGAAACCTGCGTACACAGGATAATTCCCAACGTATTGAACGTTACCTCGTTGGTGCTGAACTTTCATACAAATTCGTAAATACAAAGAAGTTTGACATGAAGGTAAGCGGAGGATTCGAATATATGTGGAATCAGAAGATGGCGGAGACAAAATTGGCAAAAACTCCATATCCGTTCTTTGCAACGGATGCACAGGGTGATGTTATTTACGATAATTCAGGTCAACCCGTCTTTGACAAGAACTATTGTGATTATAATGTTGACGAACGATATTGGCGCAACCGTCACAGAACTTCGTTGGGGCTTTCGGCATCGTATTCTCCAAACAAACGATGGTCTTTCCAATTGAAAGAAACTGTTCAATACAACCACTATTGTCAGGAAGATTCTATCAATCAGTATGAATACAGATGGGATGAAAATGATGATGGTGACAAGTATTTGCCAGCTCCTGGCATAGATAGAAAATCTGTAGACCCGAAAGACCGTTTCGTCCTTCGTTCAAAGTTTACTGTGGAATATAATGTAAAGGGCATTCCCCTCAATCCGTTTGCTTCGATTGATTATGGATGTGGTTTGAACTATACGGCCAACAAATGGAAGTATTCGGTTGGTGCCGATTATACCATCAACAAGAAGCATAAGTTGACACTCTATTACCGCTTCCAAACAGAGGATGACGATGACGAGCCCAATGGACACATGTTGGGATTGGGATATAAGATAAAATTATAACCACTATATAAGTATGTTATGAAGAAGATTCTATTGACATGGATGATGTTGGCTTCTGCTTTTGCATTGCAGGCCGAAGACAATCATCTGTATATACAGCCCAATGCAGGTGAAAAACTCTCTTGGAGTGTGCCTTCGTTGCAGAAGATGACATTTCAGGATGGCAGCATCGTGCTGACCAAGAAAGATGGTACAATAGCTTATGCTTCCATAGCAACGGTCAAGCGTATGTATATCTCCACTCCATCTGCAGAGAATATCGAGGGAATGGATGTAGATCTGATCTACTCGTGGAATGGTGATAAACTGCAAATCAATGTGCAACCGGGTACACCTATAACTGTATATAATGTGGCAGGAGCCGTAGTGCTTCGTGAGAATTGCTCAGGCGATGCGGTGGATTTCCAAGGTGTTGGCAGAGGATTGTACATCGTGAATGTGGGTGGACAGACATTTAAAATCGTAAAGAAGTGACAGCCTTATGAAAAAGATTCTATTATCAATCATATCATTGCTTGGGATTGCCGCTATGGCAAGTGCCCAACAGAAGCTGTATGTCTGCGAAGGGTTCAGATACGATGTGCACGAGGTGCTTTCTACTGACGATATAACCTTCTCTGCTGACGGACTTGAAGTGAGTATAGGTGATTATGATACATACGATCTTGACGAGATAGACTCCATAACCTTTGCCGAACCCCAATATCCGCGTATCGACATCAAATTTGATGGTGCTTCGGCAACGGTCAATGTCTCTCCGAATGTAAAAGGTGTAACGTATAGCATCAATGGCTCTGCCGTTACATTGACATCCAGAACCCTTTCTGAGGAATATCTCTATTCCGTTTCAGGTTTTTCTACCAATGGCTCATTGGTCATCAATGGTGATTATAAACTTACTGTAGAATTGGCTGGGCTTACCTTGACCAATCCGAATGGACCTGCCATTGATGTAGAGTGTGGTAAGCGTATTGGAGTAATCCTTAAGGATGGAACAATAAATACGTTGTCTGATGGTACAGGAGGAACTCATAAAGGTGCTTTCTATACAGAAGGACATCCCGAGTTTGAAGGTGGTGGAACATTGAACGTGACGGGTAATACCAAGCATGCTATCTGTGCAGAGGAGTATCTTCAGTTCAAAAAGTCAACTGGTACAATAAACATACTTGGTGCAGTCAGTGACGGTATCCATTGTGGTGAAGGAAAAAAGAATGATGACAACAGCCATTTCCAAATAAACGGAGGTGTTATCAACGTAAACAATGTAGGTAGCGATTGCATTGATGCTGATGACTACGGTTGCATGATTATCAAGGGTGGAGTACTTAACTTGAATGTTTCAGCTTCTGATGGAACGGGCTTGAAGTGCGACAGCATCATCTACATGACAGGTGGTGAGTTGAATATCAATGTTACTAGTAATCTCAGCGAAGGTATCCGCACTAACTATGCCGCCTATTTTGATGGTGGTAGCATCAAAATGAATGTATCGTCAAACGGTTCTAAGGGCATTCGTGCCAAACGTTGCAGCAAGAGTACAGATACAGTGTTGAACGGTGGATTCCTCCATTTTCGTGGAACCAATTTGGACATGCTTGTCAGTGGAAAGACCTATACAGCCGATGATACAGATTGTGTCGGTATCCGTGCAGACAGAGACCTTACCCAAACGGCTGGTGATATAACTATCACTATGGCAAGTACTGATGCTACAGCTGTAGTAGTCAAAGGGACAGAAAACCGTACAGGCGGTACACTGACGATAAAGTAAGGCTACATAACTCTATATTGTCGGTCTTGAATCTTTACAGAATCAACCTATAGGTTCAATCATGTCGAAAGATTAGGACGATGAGGGCAAAAGATATAAATCTT
>JAFWYQ010000086.1 GCA_017517605.1 Bacteroidaceae bacterium | reverse complement strand
TATGTCATCATGATAACCCACACACCCGACTACACCGAGGACACAGACATCACCCACACCGACCTTGCTCTGGCCGGACACACCCACGGCGGACAGGTGACCCTCCTCGGCCTGATAGTGCCCGAAACGGGGTCGAAGTACGGACGCCGATTCCTCACGGGCCTCAACTACAACACACGAGGCACCCCCGTCATCACCAGCAACGGCCTGGGCACTTCGCGAAAGAATATCCGCACGGGAGCGCGTAGCGATGTGGTGATGGTGACATTAAAAAGAACAGAGACAAAGATAGAAGAACGAGAATAACCCCATCCCATGACCGAACAAACATTGGAAAAACTCAGGATATTGACCGAATCGGCGAAGTACGATGTATCGTGCTCGTCGAGTGGAACGGTGCGCTCCAACCGTAAGAACGGTGGCGAGGCTTGCGGTGTGGGCAATACGGTGGGAGGCATCGGAATCTGCCATAGTTTTGCCGAGGACGGACGGTGCATCTCGTTGCTGAAAATCATGCTGACGAACCATTGCATCTACGATTGTGCCTACTGCATCAACCGACGGACAAACGACATCCGGCGGGCCACCCTGTCGGTGACGGAACTGGTGGATCTGACCATGGAGTTCTACCGGCGGAACTACATCGAGGGGCTGTTCCTCAGCTCGGGCGTGGTGCGGAACCCCGACTACACGATGGAGCGCCTGGTGCGTGTGGTCAAGGACCTGCGCACCGTGCACCGCTTCAACGGATACATCCACCTGAAGAGCATCCCCGGAGCCAGCCGCGAACTGGTGAACGAGGCGGGACTCTATGCCGACCGCATGAGCATCAACATTGAGATTCCCAACGAGCAATCGCTGAAATTCCTTGCCCCTGAGAAGGACTTCCAGAGTGTGTACCAACCGATGAAGTTCATCCAACAGGGTGTGCTCGAGAGTCAGGAGGAGCGGAAGAAGCACCGCCACGCGCCACGCTTCGTGCCTGCCGGACAGAGCACGCAGATGATTGTGGGGGCTACGGCCGACACTGACCGCGACATTCTGCGCCTCTCATCGGCCCTGTACGGACGCCCCACCATGCGACGCGTCTACTACTCGGGCTACATACCCGTGAACACCTACGACAACCGCCTGCCTGTGCCCCAACAACCGCCCCTGGTGCGCGAGAACCGCCTCTATCAGGCCGACTGGCTGATGCGCTTCTACCACTTCAACGTGGAGGAGATTGTGGACGAAGCCACCCCTAACCTCGACCTGGAGATTGACCCCAAACTGGCGTGGGCGCTGCGCCACCCCGAGGCTTTTCCCGTGGACATCAACCGTGATGACTACGAGCGCATCCTGCGTGTGCCGGGCATCGGAGTGAAGTCGGCCACCCTCATCGTGCACTCGCGCCGATTCGGACGCGTCACCTCCTACCACCTGAAAAAGATGGGGGTGGTGATGAAAAAGGCGCAATACTTCATCACCTGTGGCGAGCTGGAGGCCCGAGGCATCAACGAACTGCACCCCACGACCGTGCGCAACCTGCTTCTGCCCACATCCAAAGGCAAGCAGAGGAAGGACGACGGACAGCTGGAGCTGAAGTTTGAGTAAGGAGGAAGGGGGGATAAGGGAGTTGGCATGGTTTCTTTTTGGGAGATAAAGGGAGATAGTCGCTTCGCTCTTTGGGGAGATAAAGGCCGATAGTGAGGCTGGCATTCTCCCTACACCTTGAACCTGAAATCCTAAACTTTGAACCTCAAACTTGAACCTTGAACTTGGAACTTTAAACTTTCTCAAGAAAAAACTCTTCCATTCCAAAGATTATCACTACATTTGCAAAGAATCTGAAACAGAAACACCATAGAAAGCTGATGAAAAGAATCATATCCCTGCTGTTCATCCTCGCGCTGCTCGGCCAATCGCAAGCGTGGGGAAAGAGAGAGAAAGAGATTGAAGTGCTGTTCGAGACTACGGCCGGAGAGTTCCGCGTGGCCCTCTACAACGAGACTCCGCTACACCGCGACAACTTCGTGAAGCTGGTGCGCGAAGGATTCTACGACAGCCTGTTGGTGCACCGCGCCATCTACGGATTCATGATACAGATGGGCGACCCCGATTCGCGCAACGCCAAGCCCGGAGAGCTGTTGGGAGGAGGCAAGCCGAAGCATACGGTGCCGGCCGAGATACGTTTCCCCCGACTCTTCCACCGGCGCGGAGCACTCTCCATGGCACGCGAGCCGGACGAGGTGAATCCCGAACGGGCCTCCAGCGGGTCGCAATTCTTCATCGTCACCGGACGCCCCTACATGCCGCAGGAGCTGAAACCCATTGAAGCAAGAGTGGCTGCCGCCACGGATGGCGAAATCAGATACACCGACCAAGTGCGCGGTGTGTACGAGAACTACGGAGGTGCCCCCCATCTGGATGGGCAATACACCGTCTTCGGCCGCGTGACAGAGGGCATGCGCACCGTCACCGAGATACAGATGACGCCCACCGACCAGAACGACCGGCCGACGGACGACATCCGCATCATCCGCGCCACCATCATAGAATAGAGCACACCATGACACCCACCGCCACGTTCCTTTACGACCGCACGTTTGACGGGCTGCTCACCGCCGTGTTCGATGCCTTTGTGCGCAAGCAGCTGCCCTCAGCCATCAAAGGCGAGGACGAGCCCTTGCCCTTGTTTCACGACGAGGTGTTCACCGTGGTAAGCGACGAGGAGAAAGCGGGACGCGTGTGGCGGGCATTGGAAAAGAAGTTGTCGAAACAGGCACTGACCATGCTCACCGTGAGCTATCTGGCCGAAGAGGAGGAGCTGGACATGCACCTGTTCAACTACATCTGCAAGGCGGTAAAGGCGGAAAAGAGCATCGAGACATTCTTCACCGACGAGGATGTGCGCTACGTGACCGACGCTTTCCGCCGTGTGCGCTATGAGCGGCTACGCATGATGCAGTTCGTCCGCTTCCAGAAGGCCAAGGATGGCACTTACTTCGCCATCATCCGCCCCGACTACAACGTCGTCCCCCTCATCATCCCCCACTTTGAGGACCGCTTTGCCGACCAGCCGTGGATTATCTATGATGTCCGCCGCAACTACGGGTGCCACTACAACGGAAGTGAAGTGAAACAGATCTCCTTCGCCGACGACGGACGCATGTTTGACCCACACTCGGGCAAGTTGAAGGCCGATTTGCTGGACGAGAACGAGACCCTCTTCCAAGAGCTCTGGCGCACCTACTTCAAGGCCGTATGCATCAAAGAGCGCCTCAACCCTCGCAAGCACCGCAAGGACATGCCCGTGCGCTACTGGGCCTACATGACGGAGAAGCAATGAACGGACCAATCACACACCCCAACAACCCTTTTGCATGAAATCAATTAAAAAACATTCCATATCATGAAGAAAATCTCAGTTATTCTACTCGCACTCATAGGCTTACTGACACAGGCCTGTACAAGTGACAAACAATCCATTGACCTGAGCGGCACATGGAGCTTTGTGCTCGATCGTGAGGGAAGTGTGAAACCCACAGACGAAATGCCCGAGACGGTGACACTACCGGGCACCACCGACACCAACCGCAAGGGTGACCCCATCGGATGGAAGGGGGAGACAACCCACCTGTCGCGCCCATTCTCATACAAGGGACGTGCCTGGTACCGCCGTACGGTGGAGATACCCGAAGCATGGGCCGGCAAACCCGTCATCCTGACCCTGGAGCGCACCAAACCCACAGAGGTGTATGTGGATGGTACACTGGTGGGAAAAGGCAGGCTCATCTCCACGCCCCAACGGTTTGACCTCTCGGCAAGCCTGACACCCGGCACACACGAGCTGGCCATCATGGTGGACAATGGCAGTGGAGTGCCCGAACAGGTGTATCAGAGCAGCCATGCCTACACTGAGAGTACACAGACCAATTGGAATGGTATCATCGGCGACATCACCCTCACCACCTCTTTGCCCGAGAAGAAAGAGATAGCCGTACACCCGGCCTTCAAGGATTTCCACATCGAGGGACAACAGTTCTTTGCCAACGGACACCCCATCTACCTGCGCGGAAAGCACGATGCCTGTGTGTGGCCACTGACCGGCCATGTGGCGATGGACGTGGATTCATGGCGCCACTATTTTGCCGTGTGCCAGGAGTATGGACTCAACCACGTACGCTTCCACTCATGGTGTCCGCCCGAAGCGGCCTTCGTGGCGGCAGACGAGTGTGGCATCTATCTGCAACCCGAATTGCCATTCTGGGGCGATGTCAACCCGAAAGATACTGTGCTGATGGATTTCCTGTTGGCGGAAGGCGAGGCCGTCATGCGTGAGTACGCCCACCACCCCTCGTTCCGCATGTTTGCCCTTGGCAACGAATTGCGCGGCAGCATCCCCAAGATGACCGAACTGATTGAGCACTTCCGCACAATGGCACCCGACAAGATTTACACGCTCAGCTCCAACTACTACCTGGGCTATCAGGGTGTGAAGCCCGGCATGGACTTCTTCGTCACTTGCCGCGTAGGTGGCGAGGGATGGGGTAACTACAACACCCATACACGCGGCTCGTTCTCCTTTGCCGATGCGGCCGACGGAGGAATGATCAACCACTTCTACCCCAACACGAAGATGAACTTCGAGGAGGGTTGCTCAAGATGCGATGTGCCCGTCATCTCGCACGAGACGGCACAGTTCCAGACGTACCCCAACTATGACGAGATTGCGAAATACACCGGTGCACTCTACCCCTACAACATGGAGATTTTCCGCGACCGGCTGGAAAAGGCCGGTATGGCCGACCAGGCCAAAGCCTTCCACAAGGCCAGCGGACAATGGAGCCTGCGCCTCTACAAGCAGGACATCGAGATGGACCTGCGCACACCGAACATGGCGGGTTTCCAACTGCTCGACCTGCAGGACTATCCCGGACAGGGCAGTGCCTACGTAGGCATCCTTGATGCTTTCCTCGACTCGAAGGGCATGTGCACCAGTGAGGAGTGGCGCGGCTTCTGCGCACCCGTGGTGCCTCTGCTCATTGCCGACAAGTTCTGCTTCACCAACACGGAGGGCATCCATGCCCAGGTGAAGGTGGCCAACTACGGTGAAGAGAGCCTCGCCGGCAAGCGCATCACCTGGACATTGGGTGACAAACAGGGCGAAATAGCCATCACCAACGACGGCTACGGACTCATCGATGCCGGAGCACTGGACATCGACTTGAGCAATTACCGCAATGCCACAAAACTTGTCCTCACCCTCGCCATCGAAGGAAAGAGTGAGCCGAACACGTATGAACTATGGGTATATCCCACAGAAGACAACCTGAATGCGCTGAAGGGGAGAGTGACCATTGCCCGTGCACTGACCGCCGATGTGACCAAGCGCCTGGAAGAGGGCGAACAGGTATTGCTCATGCCCGGTGAATCGGACCTGACGGTGGGCGGACTCTTCCAGACCGACTATTGGAACTACCGTATGTTCAAGACCATCTCGGAGAACAACAACCGCCACGTGTCGCCCGGTACACTCGGCATCCTGACCGATCCGGCGCATCCGCTCTTCAACAGCTTCCCCACCGACGCGCACACCAACTGGCAATGGTTCCCCATCATCAAGGCCAGCAACCCCTTCAAGCTGGACAACACGGGCACCGACTACCGCCCCATCGTGCAAGTCATCGACAACATCGAGCGCAACCACAAGCTGGGCCTCGTCTTCGAATTTGCCGTGGGTAAAGGCAAGTTGCTCGTCGTCATGGCCGACTTGGAGAAAGCCTCTGAACACCTCGAGGGCAAGCACTTCTACTTGAGCGTGCTCCGCTACATGACTTCACAGCACTTTGCCCCGAAGACAAAAATCACCTCTGCAGACTTGAACAGTCTATTGACCACACCTGTGGTAGAGGGACAGATTGGAACACTGAACAACATCTCGCCCTACAATGCGGAGGAGTATGAATGAGAAGTACTGATATTACTAAGAAATCATGAATATAAAGAAGACTTTTATTGCGATAGCCCTATTGGGCATATTTCCGCTGCAGTCATTTGCCGATGGAGGCAAAGTAATCTATGTCGCACCTGATGGCAATGACACGGCATCGGGCAGTATCGAGGAGCCATTGGCCACACTGCCTGCCGCTTACAAGAAAATAGCAGGTGGCGATACCATCTGTTTCCGTGGAGGCACATACAAAGTAACCGATGAGCAGGTGATGAAAATCGAATCACTGTATGCACACACCTTTGCTTTGGAGAAAGCGGGTACAAAAAAGGGGCATACCTGCGTCATGGGTTATCCGGGCGAACGTCCCGTGTTCGATTTCTCGGCATTACAGCTTGATGGTGCCCACCGCTTCACGGGTTTCTACCTTGGTGCTGATTATATCCACCTACGCAACTTCGATATAGTAGGACTTCCTGTGCGCATCACCGGTCACACACAATCGGAATGTGTATCAGCACGAAAAGGGTCGCATTGTATTGTCGAGAACATTGCCATGCACCACAACATGGCAATCGGATATTACCAGACCAAAGGATCAGACAATCTGGTACTGAACTGCGATGCCTACAACAATTATGACAGCTATTCAGAAGGGACGTATGGCGGAAATGTTGACGGATTCGGAATACACGTATCGAAGACCTACGAGACAGGAAATCGCATCATCGAATGCCGTGCTTGGCGCAACTCTGATGACGGATATGATTTGATAAATTGTGCTGCACCGGTAGAGATAAGTCATTGCATGGCATTTTTCAACGGTTACCAACCGGCAGAAGACCTGACCACCTTCAAAAGTGCAGGTGATGGCAACGGATTCAAGGCCGGAGGATGGGGAATGTCCGCCGCTGTCACCAAATGTCCCGATGTGTGCCCTTCACACCATGTACACCACTGCATGGCCTACAAGAACAAGGCAAACGGCTTTTATTCCAATCACCATTTGGCCGGTAATACATGGGAATATAATTCCGCTTCCGAAAACCGCTCAAACTACGAGATGAAAAACCGTCATTCCAACACTGCAGAGGGAGCTTACGATGTGCCCGGCTATAACCACATATTGTGCCACAACGTGTCGTGGAGTTATCGGGACAAAGGTCACGTGACCAACTATGACCCGGAGACTTGCATCATGACGAACAACTCTTTTCTGCCTCAAGATTCAGCCTTCACGGTGACAGCCGGCATGTTCGTGAGTACAGACATTTCCGGACTCATCGTAAAGCGCAATGCAGACGGTACACTGCCCGAAATCAACTTTATGCGTGGTAGGGAAGGCTCCACACCGGCCAAACGTCAGATGGGCTGGTGTTGGGATGAGACTGAGACCAATGCCATCCAACCGGCCCAATGCGCCACGACAGACAACGGAGTCATATACGACATGGCAGGAAACATGGTCAGGACAATCTCCCGATCAGGCATATACATCCGCAATAACAAAAAAATCTTCTTCAATAAATAAAAGAATTTATGAGTAGGATTTATATCTTATCTATTTTCTTTATAGCTTGCATCAGCTTGCAATACAGTTGTACCTCGGGGAAAAAGACGGAGAGAGAGCCATTGACCCACTACCTTTTTGCCTACTTCACCAGTAACGAGACCGCGGGTCAACAAGTATGCTATGCCGTGAGTGATAACGGACTGGACTTCACTCCGATTAACGGAGGACGCCCCGTAATAGCTTCTGATACCATCAGCCGTTCGGGTGGTGTGCGCGACCCGCATCTGCTGAGAGCTGAAGATGGAAGCATCTTGCTTTCGCTCACCGACATGGATTGGCAGTTAGGCAAATGGACATGTCGGGGAATCGTCCTGATGAAGAGCGACGACCTTATCCATTGGCAACACAGTACCGTACATTTCCCGGAGCGGTTCAAGGGCGAAGAGTTTGCCCTGGCCGATGCCGTATGGGCGCCACAGACTATCTACGACCCCACGGCACAGAAATATATGGTCTATTTCTCGCTGCACTCTCCCAAAGACGGCCCCTTCCCGCAAGATGCCGTATTCTATGCGTATGCCAACCCCTCATTCACGGACCTCGAAGGTTCTCCCAAACGACTGTTCCGTTACGATGGTCCAAGCATTGATACCGATATCGTACGCGACGAAGCAGGCCTCTATCATATATTCTTCAACACATGGGGCGGAGGATTGCAAGGTACGGGACGACGAAAATTCACCGCTACCGAACTGACAGATACTGCCACATGGACATTGGCCGAAGGGCTGATGAAGCCCGAAGGAGTGACCATGAAGTCCGAAGGTTCGTCGGCTTATCCGTTGAACGACGGTAGTGCCTGGGTGTTAGCCTACGATTGTTATGCCGATGGAGTGTTCCACTTCTGCACTTCCACCGACCTCGCCCATTTCACGTTAGTGCGCGAGACGAAAACAGAAGGGAACTTTACCCCCCGACATGGAAGTATCCTGCCCATTACGACAAGAGAGTATGAACGATTAACAAACTACTATAACTGAACACATGAAAAGACTTTTATTGACGACCATAGCTATTATAGCCACGATAACTATGGCCGCTCAGACGGACGACCCATTTCTGACGTCCATCGTCAATGGTGTACCTTGGACGGACGACCACGGCAAACCGGTAAATGCACACGGTGCTTGCATCGTGGAGGAGAATGGGAAATACTACCTTTTTGGCGAATGGAAAAGCGACACGACAAATGCATTTCCTGGATTTGCATGCTATAGTAGTACCAATTTGGTGAACTGGAAATTTGAGCGAGTGGCTTTGCCTTTACAAAAGGAAGGACTATTAGGCCCTAACCGCGTGGGTGAACGCCCCAAGGTGATGCGTTGTCCGAAGACGGGTGAATACATTATGCTGGCTCATACGGACGACATGCGCTACAAGGACCCACAAGTGGGATTGGCCGTAGCCAAAGAGATTACAGGCCCCTATACCTTCATCGGACCATTGCTCTACGAAGGTAAACCCATCAAACGGTGGGACATGGGAACCTTCCAAGACCACGACGGAACAGGATACCTGTTGATGCACCACGGTGACATCTACCGCTTGAGCAAGGATTATCGGAAAGCGGTCAAAAAAGTGGCCAGTGGCATCGAAGGGGGTGGTGAATCACCTGCCATGCTGCACAAGGATGGCACCTACTACCTCTTCGGCTCGAACCTGACGAGCTGGGAGCGCAACGACAATTTTTACCACACAGCCCCCAGCATCGAAGGGCCGTGGACAAAGCAGGGCATCTTCTGTCCTGAAGGGACACTGACGTACAACTCGCAATCGACCTTCATCCTGCCGTTGCATCGGGGCGACTCCATAGTATATATGTACATGGGCGACCGTTGGTCGTACCCCCATCAGGCCTCATCGGCCACCTACGTGTGGATGCCCATGCAAGTGAACGGCGGGAAGGTCAGCATCCCCGAGTATTGGCCCGTATGGGATCCCGCAACCATGAAGCCGGTGAAGGATTTGGGCGGCACAGTCATCCCCGTCAATTTCAAGACCGCCACGAAAGGTGCCAAACTGGAGCTTCCTTTTGAGGGCACACGCATAGCCGTCATCGGACATACGTTCAACAACGGTGGATACGGACGCATCACTATCATCAACAATGAAGGACGCACAATGCACACCAACCTCATCGACTTCTACAGCAAGGTGGACGACCATGGGTTGCGCTACGTCAGCCCCCTTCTCCCCCACGACCAATACACCCTTGTGGTTGAATGTGCCGGTGAGCACCCCCATTGGAGCAACAAGCGGGGCGATTACTTCGGTAGCCGCGAAGATTGGATAACCGTGGAGGAGGTGAGGGTATATTAATATAAAGGAATAACGAACTACACCGATAACTTGAACAGAAAAACTTTGAGATGATGAAAACAACGAAACTATTCGCTGGATTGGCCATCGTAGCCGGCATCGCTCTTGCCGGGTGCAATGCACCGCAAGTGCAATTCGAGACAATCAACGTGGAGGCTCCGTTTGAGATGGAGGCCATCCGAGTACCCATCTATCCGGCACAAGACTTCAGCATCACGGCTTACGGAGCTACGGATACAACCCTCTGCACCGAGGCCATCGCGCAAGCCATCGCTGATTGCCATGCCGCAGGGGGCGGACGGGTGGTCATCCCTGCCGGCGAGTGGCTGACAGGCCCCATCCACCTGAAGAGCAACGTAAACCTCTATCTGGCCGAAGGAGCCGTGGTGCGCTTCACCGACAACCCGGCGGATTACCTGCCGGCCGTACACACCTCGTGGGAGGGTATGGAGTGCTACAACTATTCACCACTAATCTATGCCTTCGAGTGCGAAAATGTGGCCATCACCGGCGCGGGCAAACTTTACCCCAAGATGGGACTCTGGCGCAAGTGGTTCAGCCGACCGGAAGCACACATGGATGCATTGGCCAACCTCTATCACCAGATGTCGAAAGACGTGCCCGTGGAGGAGCGACAAGTGGCGGTGGGCGACAACAACTTCCGCCCGCACCTCATCCAATTGAACAGATGCAAGAATGTGTTGCTCGACGGATTCTCCATCGACGGAAGCCCCTTTTGGACAATCCACCTCTACCTGTGCGACGGGGGTGTGGCACGCAACCTCAACGTCCGTGCACATGGGCACAACAACGATGGTATCGACCTGGAGATGAGCCGCAACTTCCTGGTGGAGGATTGCGTGTTTGACCAAGGAGACGATGCGGTGGTCATCAAATCGGGTCGCAACCACGACGCTTGGAGACTGAACACTCCGTGTGAAAACATCGTGGTGCGCAATTGCACCATCAAGCAAGGACACACCCTGCTGGGCATCGGCAGCGAACTGGCCGGTGGCATCCGCAACATCTACATGACCAATTGTGTGGCACCCGGCACGGTGCACCGCCTCTTCTTCGTGAAGACCAACCACCGGCGCGGAGCCTTTGTGGAAAACATCCACATGGACAGCATCCGGACGGGAGGCACCCTGCGCGTGGCCGAGATTGACACCGACGTGCTCTACCAGTGGCGGAATCTGGTGCCGACATACAAAGACACACTCACCCGCATCAACGACATCTACCTCTCCAACATCCAAGTGGATTCGGCCAAGGCCATCTATGAGCTGCGCGGTGACGAGCGCCTGCCCATCCGCCACATTGTGATGAAGAACATACAGGTGGATTGCGTGGCCGACACGACCAATGGGGTGAAAAACGTCGAAGCCCTCAGCGTGGAGGATGTCACATACCGCTCTGTACTCCCCACCGCGTTGCCACAATTAGACCAATACTTGAGCAATAAGTAAGCAATCCGCCTGTAACATATTATCAACATGAAGAAGAACCTATTCGGTGCAGGTATACTGACACTCTTATTCGTGGCCTGCACCTCCAATACACACACCGGGCAAGGGAACACAGAAATCGTCATCCGCGAATCGGACATGCAGGAAATACCAGCACAAGCCTTCGACACGGAGACCGATACCCTGGCACAAGGCCCCTTTTACAAGTACGCCCTTTACCGAAAGGCCGACGACAACGGTGGGTTCGAGGAATACAGCCTCATCATGAACCTCTACGAGCCGAACATTCCCGACGATGATGGCGAACTCACACACGGCCGCCTCACCCTCCGCGTACGCACCCCCGACAACACCGAGAGCGTGAAAGTGGCCCAACGAACCATCGAACGTGTAGAGAAGATTGAGGGAACAACCGCCACAATAAGCATGTCCGGCATAGGGGAAAAGGTCCTATACTTTGATGCTACAATCAGCTACGACACCATCAGCCACACCTACCAATTGGATATGAAAGCTCCAACCCAATTGGAAGACCTTATGAGGAACACGCTGGTGTTACAGTAAACAATCCATTCACGGCACGTCTGAATCATTCCGACGTGCCGTTTTTGTAAACTCCAATTAGCAGATTTGCTTGATAAATATTAAAAGTTCTGTTAATAAGGAAATATTTCTCTAATAAGTTTTTTTTTCTGAAATAAAGCAGTACATTTGTACGCGCTTAACAAGGGCTTGTTCGCAACGACACCTTTTTAGGCACTTCAAAAAGATGAATTAAATAAAGGTATTAGTAACAATAATTTTTTAAATTTAAAGACAATGGCAAATTTAGATTTAAGCAAGTATGGCATCACCGACGTGGTTGAGGTATTGCACAACCCCTCGTACGATGTTCTCTTCGCTGAAGAGACAAAGCCCGGACTCGAAGGCTTTGAAAAAGGTCAGGTAACTGAACTTGGTACTGTAAACGTAATGACTGGTGTGTACACCGGCCGTTCACCTAAGGACAAATTCTTTGTAATGAACGAAGCCAGCAAGGACACTGTATGGTGGACTTCTGAAGAATATAAGAACGACAACAAGCCTTGCTCTGAAGAGGCTTGGGCAGACTTGAAGGCTAAGGCTGTAAAGCAGCTGAGCGGCAAGCGTCTGTTCGTAGTAGATACTTTCTGCGGTGCCAACCCCGCAACTCGTCTGAAAGTTCGTTTCATCATGGAAGTTGCATGGCAGGCTCACTTCGTGACCAACATGTTCATCCGTCCTACAGCTGAGGAGTTGGAGGCTTACGGCGAACCCGATTTCGTGTCATTCAATGCAGCCAAGGCTAAGGTTGACAACTACAAGGAGCTGGGCTTGAACTCTGAGACAGCTACCGTGTTCAACCTCAAGACCAACGAGCAGGTAATCCTGAACACTTGGTACGGTGGTGAGATGAAGAAGGGTATCTTCTCTATCATGAACTACCTGAACCCCTTGAAGGGCATCGCTTCAATGCACTGCTCTGCCAACACCAACATGGAAGGCACTGACTCTGCTATCTTCTTCGGCCTTTCTGGTACTGGTAAGACTACCCTCTCTACTGACCCGAAGCGTCTGCTTATCGGTGACGACGAGCACGGATGGGACGACGAAGGTGTGTTCAACTACGAAGGTGGTTGCTACGCCAAGGTTATCAACCTCGACAAGGAGAGCGAACCCGATATCTACAACGCTATCAAGCGCGACGCTCTGTTGGAGAACGTGACTGTAGCTGAGGACGGCAAGATTGACTTTGCTGACAAGAGCGTGACTGAGAACACTCGCGTTTCTTACCCCATCTACCACATCAACAACATCGTGAAGCCCGTTTCTAAGGGTCCTCACGCTCATCAGGTAATCTTCCTGTCTGCTGATGCATTCGGTGTATTGCCTCCCGTATCTATCCTGAACCCCGATCAGGCTCAGTACTACTTCCTCTCTGGTTTCACCGCTAAGTTGGCAGGTACAGAGCGCGGTATCACTGAACCCACTCCCACATTCTCAGCTTGCTTCGGTGCTGCCTTCTTGAGCTTGCACCCCACTAAGTATGCTGAAGAGTTGGTTAAGAAGATGGAGAAGGTAGGCGCTAAGGCTTACTTGGTAAACACAGGTTGGAACGGTACTGGTAAGCGTATCTCTATCAAGGATACTCGCGGTATCATCGACGCTATCCTCGATGGTTCAATCAACACTGCTCCTACCAAGACTATTCCTTACTTCGACTTCGTAGTTCCCACAGAATTGCCTAACGTAGATCCGAAGATCCTCGATCCTCGCGATACTTACGAGTGTGCTTGCAAGTGGGAAGAGAAGGCTAAGGATCTCGCCAGCCGCTTCATCAAGAACTTCGCTAAGTTTACTGGAAACGAAGCTGGTAAGGCTCTCGTTGCTGCAGGTCCTCACCTCGATTAATCACAGACTGATTATATCGCCCAAGAAGCGGATGCTCCATGCGGGGTATCCGCTTCTTTCTTTTATGAAAGTCGTAAAGACTCGCATTTTTTCAACTAAACACATATACCATTATGAGAAAGCAAATCCTTTTCGCACTGTATGCCCTCTGTACGCTTGCGAGTATAGCACAACAATCCACCACACAGACAAGCACCTCGCAGGAACAACGCCGCCCCCGCTTCGACAGTCTGAACCCCGGTGTACACGACCCCGTGATGGCGCGAGGCGAGGATGGCAAGTACTACATTTTTGCCACTGGCATGAACGTGAGCGTACTCTCAAGCCCCGACATGAAGGAATGGACACGCGAACGAGGCGCCCTGCCCCAAACTCCGGCTTGGGCTGTAGACACAGTACCCGGCTACCGCGGGCACACCTGGGCTCCCGATATCAGCTACCACAACGGTCTGTGGCACCTCTACTACTCCTGCTCCACTTTTGGCAAAAATGGTAGCGCCATCGGCTTGGCCGTGAACAAGACACTCGACCCCACCTCGCCCGACTTCCGTTGGGAGGATAAGGGCATGGTCATCGCCTCGCACCGCAATGTGGACAACTTCAATGCCATCGACCCCAACCTGATTGTAGACAAGAAGGGGCAACCCTACCTCACCTTCGGCTCTTTCTGGGATGGCATCCAATTGGTGAAACTCTCCAAAGAGGATTTCCAGACTCCCATCACCAAGCCCGTCACCATCTCGCGCCGCATCAACAAGGAGGTGGACCTGAAGAAAATCAAACATACCCAAGAAGGCAACAATACCATCGAGGCCGGCGACAATGCCGTGGAGGCTCCCTTCATCATCAAGCGCGGCAAATACTATTACCTGTTTGTCAGCTTCGACTACTGCTGCCGGGGCGAAGAATCCACCTACAAAACGGTCTACGGCCGCTCCAAGAAAATCGAAGGCCCCTACCTCGACAAAGAGGGCAAACGCATGGACCAGGGCGGCGGCACCCATCTCTATGGCCCCGACAACGAGAATTTCGGCATCGGACACAACTCGGTTTACGAATTCGACGGACAGTGGTACTTTGTCTCCCATGCCTACAAGAAGGCACACGATGGCAATGCCCACCTCTTTATCCGCCCGCTGCTGTTCGACAAAAAAGGTTGGATTGTCAGCGAAGAATAAAAAAAGAGGATATACCCGAGTGGATATATCCTCTTTTTAAGCTTTCGCCGTAAGTGTGTGGATTACTTACGCAAGCCGAGAGCCTTAACGATGGCACGGTAGCGAGTGATATCGCGGTCCTTCAAGTAGTTGAGGAGGGCGCGACGCTTACCTACCAACATAGTCAATGCTCTTTCAGTGCTATAATCTTTACGGTTCTTTTTCAAGTGCTCCGTCAAATGGGAAATACGGTATGAAAACAAAGCAATCTGGCTCTCAGCTGAACCAGTATCAGTGTTAGACTTTCCGTATTGTCCAAAGATTTCTTGCTTCTTAGCAGCGTCTAAATACATAATTGATTAACTTTAAAACGTAAAACTTTAATTTTGCGGGTGCAAAGGTACTGCTTTATTTTCTGACTGACAAGTTTTTTACAAGGAATTTATCATTTATGGGCGAAAAGAGCAATTTTGTCCTCATTCCTCCCCCTTAATTCTAAATCCTAATCCTTCAACCCTAATCCCTAAACCTTCATTTGCTACATTTCTTGCACACTTTGCGACAGGATTTGTACCGCCGTATTAGGAAAAATGCGTACTTTTGCCGACAAGAATCATAAATCTATTAAAATAAACAGCTATGAAAAGATTATTTTCCCTCGCATGGATACTTATAGTGGCATCAATTATCATGGTGGCGCAGACACGCTACTGCCTGTCGTACGAAGATTTCAAGAACGACAAATGGGTAGAAATTAAGCAACCTGTAAAGGCTACATTAAAGAACACCATAGGTCTGGGAGACATGGTGTTTACCACGGAAGACAAGGAATTGGACAAAATTCTGAAGAAGGAAGCACGTTTCATTGTACACGACGACATCTTGTACGTAAACAACCGTAAACTGAAAGGCAAAGGCACAAGCATGGGCAAGAACTACACCCAAGCATTCCGCTACGGACAGGATTCGGTATGCGTAGTAGGCCCCCGAGGAGTAAAAGGAGGAACAGCAGCACTCTATTTTTCAGTCAACTTAGCTGTCAACATCCTGCTAGTGCCTTGTACTGGGACAGCCGTAACAGTACTACCCTTGAGAGAATCTTACCCCGTATGCTATCTGATGACCTCGGATCAAAAAAAACTGCAAATGATTACCCCTGAAGATATAGATGCATTGCTTGCCGACGACCCCGTAGCCCAAAGCTACTACAATGCGTACGACAAAAAGCAAAAGGAATCGGCGAAAGTTGTGCTCCAAAACTTAGAAGAATTAGAACTACTGAAAGCATTCTAATAAATCATAAAACAACTAATAACAAACTAATTACCACATGAGACTCAAAGCAAAACTGACTGCCCTGCTGGCAATCGCTATGATGTTACCGGTATTGGCTATGGCCAAGGGCTACGACCGCGAAAAGTACAATTTCAACCCCGAGTGGCTGCTGCACATAGGCGACCTTGAGGGAGCTGAAAAGAGTGATTACCCCGATGCCGACTGGGAGAAAGTGACCCTGCCACGGGCGCACAACGAAGACGAGGTGTTCAAAGTGGACATCAAGCACTTGACCGACACTATCGCCTGGTACCGCAAGCATTTCCGCCTGCCCAAGACGGCCAAAAACAAGAAGGTGTTTGTGGAATTTGAGGGTGTACGCCAAGGAGCCGACTTCTACCTGAACGGCCACTACCTGGGCTTGCACGAAAACGGCGCCATGGCCGTGGGATTCGACCTGACACCTTATATAAATTATAGCGGCGACAACGTGATGGCCGTGCGCACCGACAACGACTGGGACTACCGCGAACGGGCCACCAACACCAAATACCAGTGGAGCGACCGCAACTTCAATGCCAACTACGGCGGACTGCCCAAAAACGTGTGGCTGCACGTGACGGACAAACTCTATCAGACACTGCCCCTCTACAGCAACATGAAGACGACGGGTGTCTACATCTATGCCAAGGACATACAGGTAAAGAGCCGCAAGGCCATCATCCACGCCGAGTCGGAAGTGAAGAACGAATACAAGAAAGCACTGACCGTAGGCTATGAAGTGGAGGTGCTCGACATCGACGACAAATCCGTCGCCACCTTCCGTAGCGAACCCATCCTCGTGAAGAAGGGCGAGACAGCCACACTGAGTGCCGAAGCCCCTTTGAGCGACCTCCACTTCTGGAGCTGGGGATATGGTTATCTGTATAAGGTAAAGACGCGCCTCATCGTGGATGGCGACATCGTGGACGAGGTGGTGACCCGCACCGGATTCCGCAAGACACGATTCGGCGAGGGAAAAGTGTGGATCAACGACCGCGTGCTGCAGTTCAAGGGCTATGCCCAGCGCACCAGCAACGAGTGGCCGGGCGTCGGCTTGAGCGTGCCTGCCTGGATGAGCGACTACAGCAACGGACTGGCCGTAGAGGGTAACGCCAACTTCTTCCGCTGGATGCACATCTCGGCCTGGAAGCAGGACATCGAGAGCTGCGACCGCGTGGGTGCCATGCAGATGTTGCCTGCCGGCGATGCGGAGAAAGACCGCCAAGGCCGCCAGTGGGAACAGCGCACTGAGCTGATGCGCGATGTCATCATCTACAACCGCAACAATCCGAGCGTCATCTTCTACGAATGTGGCAACGAGGCCATCAGCCGCGAACACATGATAGAGATGAAAGCCATCCGCGACCAGTACGACCCCCACGGCGGACGCGCCATCGGCAGCCGCGAGATGCTGGACATCCGCGAGGCTGAATATGGCGGTGAAATGCTCTACATCAACAAGAGCAGCCACCACCCCATGATTGCCACCGAATATTGCCGCGACGAGGGATTGCGCAAGTATTGGGATGACTACAGCTACCCCTATCACAAGCATGGCGAAGGCAACACCGAGTACCACTCTACCGTCACCAACACCAGTGCTCCCAAGAAGGATGCCAGCGCCTACAACCAGAATCAGGACCAGCTGACCGTGGAATGGGTGCGCCGCTGGTATGACTACTGGCGCGAACGTCCCGGCATGGGCCGCCGTGTGAACTCGGGCGGTGCCAAGATTATCTTCAGCGACACGCAGACCCACTACCGCGGCGTGGAGAACTACCGCCGCAGCGGTGTGGTGGATCCCTTGCGCATCCCCAAAGACGGATATTTTGCCCACAAAGTGATGTGGAACGGCTGGGTTGACATCGAGGAACACAGCACACACATCGTGGGACACTGGAATTATGAAGGACCACATCCTAACCTTCCCCAAGGGGAAGGAGTAGATACTTCACGCAATGACAATCAACACATTTCACTCCCCTCCCTTGCGGAGGGGCAAGGGGGAGGGTCTGCTGTCATCAAACCCGTCTATGTAGTCTCCACCGGCGACCGCGTGGAACTCTTCATCAATGGCGAATCGCAGGGCTTCGGCCGTCAGGAGTACCGTTTCCTCTTCACCTTCGACAGCATTCAGTGGAAGCCAGGCACACTCGAAGCCGTATCGTATGACGAAGTTGGCAAGGAGTTGAGCCGCACCACGCTGAAGACCGCAGGCAAGCCACACCACCTGAAGCTGACCCGCATGGCCAACCCCGCAGGAAGCTTTGCCGACGGACACGACATCGTGATGGTGCAAGTGGAGGTGGTGGATGCCAACGGACAGCGTTGCCCCTTGGCTAACGATATGATTGACTTCGCCCTCGAAGGGCCGGCCGAATGGCGCGGAGGTATCGCACAGGGTCCCGACAACTATGCCTTTGCCACCTCGCTTCCCGTAGAGTGCGGCATCACCCGCGTGTTGGTACGCTCCACCACCGAAGCAGGCGAAGTGAAGTTGACCGCTACCGCCAAAGAATTGGGCACAGCCACAGAGAGTTGGACTACAATCCCCGTGGAAGTGGTGAATGGACTGAGCAAGCACTTCCCCGGCGAACTCCTCCCTTGCCGGTTGGATCGTGGCGAAACACCGCTCACCCCCTCATACACCGACAAGAAGGTGGATGTGCAAGTGCTGAGCGTCACCGCAGGAACCAACCAAGAGACTGCCGCCAACAGCTTCGACGACAACGAACTGAGCGAGTGGCGTAACGATGGCAAACTCTCCACCGCATGGATTACCTACAAGTTGGACCGCCGTGCCGCCATTGACGACATCTGCATGAAACTTACCGGTTGGCGCCAGCGCAGCTACCCCATTGAAATCTTTGCAGGCAAGCAACTCATCTGGAAAGGCAATACCGAAAAGAGCCTTGGCTACATCCATCTGAACATTGAGCACCCCGTCCTGACCGATGAGATTACCATCCGTCTGAAAGGAGCCGCCCAAGAGGGCGATGCTTTCGGACAAATCGTGGAGGTGGTGGAACCCAAAGCAGGCGAACTCGACCTCTTCAAGGCCAAAGATGGTGACAAGACCCGCAACGAGCTCCGCATCGTAGAGATTGAGTTCCTGGAGACGTTGCAGCAGTAATAAGGTCCATACATAACTTTTAGTTTAGAACACAGCGACACGGAGTCACAGAGTCTTTTCATCAGTATCTGAAAGAAAAGCCTGTGACTCCGTGTCGCTGTGTTCTATAGAAAAACTTCGACTAAGAATGTTTACTTTTTGAGCCTCTCCCTTTTGGGGGATTGAGGAGGGGTGTCACCACTCCAGACTCACACCACCCATAAAGGTTGCTTTAGGCATGGGAAAACCATAATTGATTTCATAACGCTGCCCCAACAGGTTCTCGCCCTTGGCAAAGAGAGTGACGATGGGACTGAGACGATAGTTGGCAGTAAGGTTCCACAAGACGAAGTCTTCCGTATCCTCATTGGCTCCCACAGCCGTATATAGGCCACCCACGTACTGCAAGCCTGTAGTGAGGCTGAAAGGTCCGTAGTGGGTATGCACTCCTACGTATGCCTTGTGTTCGGGGGCTGCAATGACGGGATGCTCCATGTGGAGCAGGCTATAGTTGGCATTCAGGTTCCAGTGGGATGACAAACGATAGTCGCCCGACAGTTCAAGGCCATAGTTCTCCACCTCATCGATATTGGTGTTCAGGGGCTTTCCACCCTCACGGACAAGCATGATGAGGTTCTCGCCCGTAATATAGAAGAGGTTGGCTCCCACGCGGAGGTCACCGTCGAGAAGTGCCTGTTTGTATCCGATTTCATAATTGAGGGTACGCTCGGGCTTCAAGTCGGGGTTCTGTGGGGGGAACATATACATTTCACGCATGGTGGGGTTACGGAATCCCTTGCTCACCATCGCCTTCAGCTCTATCTCATGAGGCAAGCTGAAAGCCAGTCCGCCCTGCGGCACCAACTCAGTGCCCACCTGTGTGTGGTGGTCAACGCGCAATCCGGCATTGAGCGAGAGCCAGTCGGTCAGGCGTTGTTGCACATCAATGTAACCGGCCAGCTCATCCTCCGTCTTGTCGGCAATCAGCGTTTCGGCATGGGAGAGACGGTCTTCATTCCAGGCATGTCCGCCAAAGTGCATCCAGTCGGCCCCTACCGTCGTGCGGTTTCCTGTGAAGAGCGAGAAACTCTGATAGAGCGACACGCCCGCCATCAGGTCGTCGTGCATATAGAGGGTGGTGCGTGGCGAACCTCCGGCATTGTATCCGTCGTTCACCTCGTGGTGTCCCCAGTTGTAGTAGGCACGGATGGCTCCCGAACTGTTTCCATAGCGGTTGGTCAACGCCACGGAGGCCATGCCGCGCGTCACCTGCTGGTCGTTGTCGATGAGCGGACTGCTCACTTCACCGGGATTCTCGGCATCAAAGTAGGTGATATTCACATCGCCCATAGCTTGCCAATGTTCGCTGAGGTCGTATCCCAACTTGAGGAATCCGGCATACTGTTCAAAGGTGTTGTCGGGGCGGTGTCCGTCGGTGCGTCCATAGTTCAACCCGATGATGGACGAGAATTTGCCCTTGCGGATGCGCTGGGTCAGTTCGCCCTGCACCGTGCCGTAGGAACCGGCGGAAAGGCGGATGTGGCTCTTCGCGCCGTCCTCCTTCATCTGTCGGGTGACGATGTTCACCACACCTCCCATAGCATTGGAGCCATACAGGGCCGAGGCCGGTCCGCGAAGGACCTCTACACGCTCGGCCAGCATCGTCTGGTAAGCATCAGCAATGGAGTGGCCATAGAGACCCGCATACTGGGGCATACCGTCAATCAGCACCAACACACCGGCATTGGGACTGCTCCCTCCCACTCCGCGCAAGGTAAAAGCTCCGGCCGCACCGTTTGACACACCATAGCCCAACACACCCCGACTGGTCGTAAAGAGCCCCGGCACCTGTTCGTTCAGTGTAGGCAGGATGGACGAGCGGTGTTGCTCCGTCAGTTTGTCATGCGAAAGGGTGGTCACCGTCATGGGCAAGTGGCGCACATCAGTCTCGTGCCGCGTGCCGGTGACTACTATGTTGTCCAACAGAATACTGTCGTTCAGTTGCGCCGAGGCGACACATGGAAATACCATTGCGGCCATCAGCATACGGATAGATTTGTAGTGTTTCATCGTCATTTTGCAATTACTATATAAGTGGTTGCAAAGATAATGTATTCTTTCCCACTACGAAAGAAAAAATTGTATCTTTTCAATTTTATTCCAGTAGAAAGAGGTTATTTACGCCTTGCTATATTATTTTTGCATTCTCCATTGAACGAATGGCCGAGATGGGTGTATGCAATGACAGAACGTTCTGAAAACAACCTGTCTATTAACAAAAAGAATCAGAGAAAGAAATGAAACATCAGACTATCGGAATCCTCCTCGGCATAGGATTGCTGACCGGGAACATAGCATGGGCAACAAACCGCAACGCAACACAAAAGGTGGAACTAGAAAACATCGTTTCGCCCACCAAAGTAGAATACGACTCCGTATGGTACGCCCGACAAGCGGAAGGATGGGCCAAAGAAATCAAGAAGAATCCCAAGAATGAGAATGCATGGCTGAACTATTATCTGGCAAGTAAATATCAGTTGACATGGTTCAACTCAAGTCCCTACTACAACAAACGCGCCACAAAGGATGCCATGAATTTTCTGAACGGAATCATTGCCAATATGGAAAAGAACATCC
Organism: Bacteroidaceae bacterium; assembly: GCA_017517605.1. Classification (GTDB taxonomy): domain Bacteria; phylum Bacteroidota; class Bacteroidia; order Bacteroidales; family Bacteroidaceae; genus Phocaeicola_A. The sequence continues at coordinate 56,755 of JAFWYQ010000086.1, read as the reverse complement.
CCGACACACACACGCCAAATATGCTGAAATACTTCCAAAGCGGATGGAATGACAAATACAAAGCAGGCATGATGCGAGCCATCGCCAAAAAACCAGACGAATTGCGATTCTTCCCCGAATATGCCGCTTTTATGCTAAGGGAAAATATGGAGAAGGAACTGACCAGACTTTGCCAAAAGATGTACGAAAGCGGTGAATATTCACCCGCATTGCTCAACTATGCCTATAACGAATTGGCCGGATTGGAACCTGGTAGTATCCTGCTTGCGAACGGCGATGTGCCTATTTATTCCAAACTGCTCATTCAAAAAGGAAAAGGATTGTTTACCAACGTTCATGTTGTTGCATTATCTTTACTGTATCTCGATAATTATCGGGAAACCATATTCAAAAAAATCGGGATTCCCCTCGAGCTAGCTCCTACAGACAAAGATGAAAAGGGAATGATTCGCCATATTATCCAACATAGCAAACACCCCGTCTATTTCTCAATAAATAATGCCTTCCCTAAAGAAGAATTAAAGGACAGCCTTTATTCCGAAGGGCTTGTGATGCGCTATTCGGCCAAGCCGTACGACAACATCTCCATCAAAAGACGGAATTACGAGAAAAGGTATCTGCTTGACTATCTGCAGGAATCATTCTCTCCCGAACGCTATACGACTTCGGCCGACGGGTTGAAGCTGAATTACGTAGTGGTATTCCAATCACTGCTCAAGCACTATCGCGAAGCAGGTGACGAGGCACGACTGAAAGAGTTGTACCAACTACTGGAAAAGGTGATAGACAATGTAGAACTGACTCCCGAAAGACGGGAAGGGTATATAAACTTCATCAACGAAGCGTATGAAGGGAAATAACACCGACGAACAACTGATGCAACTCATCGGGCAAGGCAATCAGGAGGCTTTCCGCCAACTGTACGAACGCCATGCCCGACGGTTGCAGGGTTTCTTCCTCCGTATGCTGGCCTACGACGAGGAAAAGGCGAAGGACTTCACCCAAGAACTCTTCATAAAGGTGTACGAACAGAGTCCGCGCTTCAACGAAGGGAAAAGCCCCTTCACAACGTGGCTCTACAGCATGGCTTACAACCTCTGCAAAAACGAGTACCGCCACCAAGAGGTGGTGGAAGCATACAAGGCCGAACATCAGCTCAGGGATGAGCCTGCCTCATCCCAAGGGGAAGGCCACCTTAACACAGAGCTGATGTACGAGCATCTGCGGAGAGCCATCGCCACCCTACCTGCGGAGCAACGCACGGCCTTCACATTACGCTATCAGGAGGAACTCCCCATAAAGGAAATCGCCCACATCCTGCAAGTGCCCGAAGGAACCATCAAGTCGCGCCTGCACTACGCCCTGCTGAAAGTGCAGGAAGCGATGAAACCATTCAAATGAATCCCATCATCCCTAAAAACCATAGAAGATATGATAAACGACAATGAATTGAACAAACTGGAAGAGAGTGCCGGCATCCGCCACCTCTTGAAGGAAGTACAGACAATGAGCAACGAAGAAAACACCCAATGCACTCCCCCACCCTTTGACTCCCTGATGGAGCGCATAAGAGAGAAAGAGACTCCACGGACAATCCCCCTCCCGCCTAAGAAGCGCACTGGCATCTCCCCCTGGTGGCTGGTAGCCGCCTGTCTGACAGGCCTCTGCATTGGCATAGCCATGCCTCGCCCGTGGGAAGAGAAATCCACCCTTCTCCTATCCTCACACCTCCACAAAGACACCATCGACACCTCCTTAGGCGAAAGCCTCACCCAAGAAGGCTTCCCTCTCCACCTGATTGTTTCGATGTAAGGACAGGTAAAGAGTTCGCCAAACTGACTAATGGATTCCCGCCAAATTGACTAACGGTTTTTCGCCAAATTGGCTAATTGTCATGAGTGACGTCCCCTGAACATCTGCCGGACCTTCGCAAAACTCCCACCGATGTTCTGCTATTCTTCCGCACCTTTATCGCAGAAAATATATACCGTAGTGCCGCATTACACCATAGTGTAGTGCCGCACTACGGTATAGTGTAATGCGGCACTACACCGTCAACATCTTCCTATCCCCTAATGGAAGTTTAGGTAAAGGCAAACGGAGAAATTCCTATGCAAATCCGATCAGTTCACTGAACTATTGTACCAAGAATCTAGAGGCTGGATTCGGATATACATAATAGTGTTAATAAATTTGGCAATATAACTGGAATGACGTACATTTGCCTTTTTCGATTGATGCCGTAGAATACAACGGAAAATCAGCCACGCTTTAGTCTAAAGCCAGTACTTCTTAACAAGTACTGCAGTACTACCACGCAAGTACTACGGTACTCCTTCGGCAGTACTCCAGTACTTCTGCGCTGGTACTAGGAGGTCTGTTAAGTCTTGTTCGGATTTACCACCATTCGGAAAACTTATCATACCGCAAAGTTCTGTATTGTATTCCTGAAACCAATTGTTAAAGCACAAAGATTCCCACATAAATCTTTTGCCAACAAGATATTATTGCCTACATTTGTGGCGGATTACCAAACGATACGACCATGAAAGCATTGAAGAGAATTTTGCAGAGGAACGTTATCGGCAGGGTTTGCCTTGTATTAGGACTGTTCTGCCTGCTTCCGATTGCCGCAGAGGCACAGATGACCATGAAGGAACGGGCTGCACTCAACCGCAACCGGCCGGCTCTGTGGTTCTTGTCGAAAAACAAAGAGAAGTATATGCACTACCAGCCGGACAGCGCAGAGACACGAATGACCATAAAGGAACGAGCCTTGCGCAACCGCAACCGGCCGGCTCTGTGGTTCTTGTCGAAAAACAAAGAGAAGTATATGCACTACCAGCCGGACACAACGGTGGTGAAGAAGCCCGTGAAAGAAAAGAAACCTTCGGACTACAACATCTATAAGGGGAACTTCAACCTTTTGATATTCGGCAATGCTTACACCCACCACTGGACGTATGTGCCACAAGCCGACACTTATGCAGAAACGGGTGGAGCAACTTTCCTTATGGGATTGGGAGTAGGTTTTGAGTATGCCTATCGCGACAACCGTATGGTGTCATTGGGATGGTCGGGTGGTGGAACCACTGATGGAATAGGCTGTGGGGGAAGTATGGGAGAAAACAGTACTGTCCATCAAATAGACCTTTTACATTCGTGGAATATCAAGCGCCTGACACTGAGTGCTGGCCCTACCATGGCATGGAAACGATGGAGCCATTGGGTGGACGAGCACGCTTTGTTTCATGAATATTCCCCAGAAATAGACGACTGCATTTATGTGCCAAATCCATATATTCAAACTCCATGGGACAAGGATTTCACCTTCCGCCATTGGTCAGCCGGATTGAAAGTAAAGGCTCATTTCCGTATCTTCCCAGAATTTTCTTTTGGTGTGGAATATGCTGCCCACCGTGCTTGGGAGAAACCTTTCCGCCATAACTTTGACCACCAACTGACGGTGAAGAGCCAGATACGATTCAGATTGTTTGGAAAGAAGAAATAAGATTATTTAAGGGCATCATAATTAACTTCTTATAGAACACAGAGACACGGAGACACAGAGACTTTTCTATATTTTTTGATTCTCAAACAAAAAGTACCCTTCTGTGACTCTGTGTCTCTGTGTTCTAAGCAAAACAAGTATTTTGACACAGTCCTAAAATTCTCTTCATTCCTTCAACGCCTCCACCAAGTCGATGTCCAAAGCACGTGCCACGCCTTCGCCATAGCGGGGGTCGGCCCGATGGCAATTGCGCACGTGGCGTTGCTTGATGAAGAGGTGGGCATCGCCCATGGCACGGGCGGTATTCTCGAACAGGAGTTGTTGCTCCTCGGGCGGCATCAGGCGGAAAAGGTCGCCGGGTTGGCTGTAATAATCGTCGTCGTACTCGCGCTCGTTGTAGTTGTACACCGCGCCACTGACCTTCAAGGGCGGCTCTTTCATCTCGGGACTGTCCTTCCACTCGCCAAAACTGTTCGGCTCGTAGCCGATGGTGCTTCCGTAGTTGCCATCCACCCGCATGGCACCGTCGCGATGGTAGGCATGGAAGGGACAACGCGGACGGTTCACGGGAATCTGTTCCAGGTTGACACCGAGCCGATAACGCTGGGCATCGCCGTAGGAGAAGAGACGGCCTTGCAACATCTTGTCGGGCGAGAAACCAATGCCATCGATGGTGTTGATGGGATTGAAAGCCGCCTGCTCCACTTCGGCAAAATAGTTTTCGGGATTGCGGTTCAGCTCCAGGATGCCTACATCGTGCAGGGGGAAGTCGCCGTGTGGCCACACCTTCGTCAGGTCAAAGGGATTGATGCGGTAATGGTCGGCCTGCTCCTCGGTCATCAGTTGCACCTGGAAGAGCCAACGGGGATAGTCGCCACGCTCGATGCTCTCATAGAGGTCGCGCTGGTGCGACTCGCGGTCTTTGGCAATGATGGCCTCGGCCTCCTCGTCGGTCAGGCACTCAATGCCCTGCAAGGTGCGCAGGTGGAACTTCACCCAAGTGCGTACATTGTCGCGATTGATAAAGCTGTAGGTATGGCTACCGAATCCGTGCATGTGACGGTACGAACGGGGAATGCCGCGCGGACTCATGGTGATGGTCACCTGATGCAGTGCTTCGGGCAGGGAGGTCCAGAAATCCCAGTTGTTGGACGCACTGCGCATGTTGGTACGCGGGTCGCGCTTGATGGCATGGTTCAGGTCGGGAAACTTCAATGGGTCGCGCAGGAAGAAGACGGGCGTGTTGTTGCCCACCAAGTCCCAATTGCCCGTCTCGGTATAGAACTTCATGGCAAAGCCACGGATGTCACGCTCGGCATCGGCAGCCCCACGCTCGCCTGCTACGGTGGAGAAGCGCACGAAGCACTCCGTCTGCTTGCCCACCTCGCTGAAGATAGAGGCACGGGTGTAGCGCGTGATGTCATGCGTCACCGTAAAGGTGCCGTATGCTCCCGAACCTTTGGCGTGCATACGCCGTTCGGGAATCACCTCGCGGTCGAAGTGCGCCAGTTTTTCCAAGAACCAAGGGTCTTGCAGGGTGACAGGCCCACGCGGACCTACTGTCTGGATGTTTTGATTGTCTGCCACGGGACGCCCGTTGGCTGCGGTCAGTCTTTTCTTTTCCATAAACACACATTTTTTTACTTTGTCGATAAGGGGATGACAAAGAGCACGCATGTTTTGTTTCAAGAATTACGCTGTTTTTTTGTAAAATGTCACTATATTTGCACCATCTTACATATAAAACCTATCAGAACTATCATGAAAAGACTGTTATTGACTCTCTTCTTGAGGATAGCCTTATGGCCTGCCTGCCAGGCACAAGTGAAAGAACAGGTACGTTTCTCGATTCCCGACGTACTATCATCAAACATGGTATTGCAACAGGGACAGACCGTACCCGTGTGGGGAACGGCTTCGCCCGGTGAGCGGGTGAAAGTGATTTTCGGCAAACGGAAACTGACTGCCCGAGCAGACAACGAAGGGAAATGGAAAGTGATGTTGCCGGCCATGACTGCCGACAAAGCATCGCACACTCTCACCATCGAAGCAAAAGACACAACCGTGGTACTCGACAACGTTGCCATCGGTGAAGTGTGGCTCTGCGCCGGACAATCGAACATGGAGTACCGCATGAAGTTGCTCCCCCAATTTGCCCCTCCCAAGAAAGGAACCGATCTGGCTGCCGAGGAGCTGAAGAAGCCTGCCAATGAGATGATTCGCGTATTCCTTCCCAGCCGACGGGGAAAGAGTGGTTGGCGGGTAGCCGATGGCGAAAGCCTGCCCAATGTGTCGGCCGCAGGCTATTTCTTCGGGAAGAAGATACAGGAGGAGTTGGATGTGCCCGTAGGCATCATCACCACTGCAGTGGGTGGCACACGCATCGAGGCTTGGACTCCCAAAGAGGCTTATGAGAATGGGCGTTTCCCCATATTTGCCGACATCCTGAAAGAGAACAACGGCATGATACAGGGAGTGCGGCCGGGCGACATGTACAACAGGCTGGTACGCCCCCTAATCCCTTACGGCATCAAAGGAATCCTGTGGTATCAGGGCGAGAACAATTGTGCCATCGACGACAGGGATTACGTCCGCAAATTCCAACTGATGGCCGAGCGGTGGCGACAAGACTTCGGACTGCCCGAAGCCCCCTTCTACTACGTACTGCTGGCTTCGCACATCTATTCCGACCGTATGCACCGCAACGCCAAAGGCCCCGTTACAGCCGAGGTTCTCCCCCTTTTCCGCCAGAGCCAGATAGATGCCAAGGAACAGATTCCGAACAGTGAATACATCGTAGTGAACGACCTGGTGGACGACTTGCGCGACATCCACCCCTCGTACAAATGGGAGGTGGGCGCCCGACTGGCCCGTGTGGCATTGGCAAAGACCTACGGACATGATACCATCACTTGGTCAGGCCCTCGAATCAAAAATATTGAAAAAAGAGAAAAGGAGATTGTCGTTACTTTTGACCATTGTGCCAAAGGACTGAAAACAAACGATGGTAAACTACTCAATTGGTTCGAGATAGCTACCAGCCACAATGCATTCCGCCCCGCATTGGCTGAAATCATCGGACGTGACCAGGTAAAAGTTTATCACCCCGAAATATTCCATCCCACACAGATACGCTTCGGATGGCATGAAATGGCCATGCCCAACCTCATCAACTCAGAGGGGTTGCCTACAGTTCCCTTTCGCAGCTTCAATCAACACGAAATAACAAAAGAATAATACCATACAATATATGAGAATACTACCGTTCCTCCTTGCAATTGCCCTACCCATAACTACTAGTGCGCAATATCAAGAAGTGAGAGAAAGAAAAGCCGGAGAGAACCGTCCGTTAGCCGAATTCGTAACACAGAAGGAGATGCTTTCAACTTCGATTGGAAGTGTCAACTGGTAACACCAGAGAACAAGGAGACGGACTTCGCCTCGCCCACGCTCGACGACTCTGCATGGCGCACGCTGGATCTGCCACACGACTTCCAGTTCGAACAACCATGGACGGAGCAGGGAGGCGGTGCACGCGGCTTCAAGCCTATGTGCGAGGGGTGGTACCGCAAGACCTTCGTGGCCGACAAGGCATGGGAGGGACTGCACGTAAAACTCGACTTCGGCGGTATTATCTACCTTGGTGATGTCTATATCAACGGCACGAAAATTGCCTCCATCGACTATGGTTACGTAGGCCTGGAAGCCGAACTGACAAAGCATCTCAACTATGGCGAGACAAACACCGTGGCCGTCTATGCTTCCACAGGTCCCAAGAAAGGGTCGCGCTGGTACACAGGAGGCGGACTCTTCCGCGACGTACACCTTGTGTTGCAGAATCCCACACACATTGCACGCCACGGAGTGTATGTAACCACAATTGACAATAAATCAGTCTCCATCCAAACGGAAGTGACCGGCTGGCAAGGGAAGAAGGACGTCCTCATCCGTGCCCGTGTGATGGATGCCGAGGGCAATGTGGTGGGTACGACACAAGGCACCATGCCGCGCTACACCAAGCAGCAATCGACGGAGGTAAAACTGCCGCCCGTGGAGGTGAAGCAGGCCAAGTTGTGGAGCGTAGATACACCCTACCTGTATAGCACCGACGTGGTGGTGGAAGCCGACGGCATGGTAGTGGATTCCGTGCGCGAACAGTTCGGCATACGCACCATCGAGTTTTCACCCGAATACGGTTTCAAACTGAACGGCGAAAAACTCTTCCTCAAAGGTATCTCCAACCATCACGATATGGGTTCATTGAGTGCCGCCTCGTTCGACGAAAGCATCGAACGCATGATGCGCCGCCTAAAGGAGTTTGGCTTTAACCATATCCGTTGCTCACATAATCCCTACAGCAAGTCGTTTACCCGCATTGCAGACCGCGTGGGCATCCTCATCGTAGACGAACTTATAGACAAATGGAGCGACAACGATTATTGGGGCGGTCGTCAGCCATTCACTACCCTATGGTCGCAAATGGTGACGGAGTGGGTAAAGCGCGACCGCAACTCGCCCAGCGTCATCATGTGGAGCCTCGGCAACGAACTGCAGATTCGCGAAGGATGGGCAGGCTACCAAGGACTGAACGACTGGGGCGTGACCATGTACCGCATTATGGACCAAGTGGTAAAGCGATGGGACAACACCCGCCCCACCACCGTAGGACAGTATCCCGCCCGTGCCGGTGCCATTGCCAAAAAGGATCGCGACTTCAACAACTACCTCGTGCCGCCCGAACTGGCACAGGCTACAGAGGTGGCCTCGTTCAACTACCAGTCGGACAAATACGCCACGTACTTGGAGCACTGCCCCGGCATGATTATCTACCAAAGCGAGGCAGAAACCTCCTCATGGCTGTCACCTTATTACAATATGGACCACGACCGCATGGTGGGCATCGCCTACTGGGGAGCCATTGAGTATTGGGGCGAAAGCAACCGCTGGCCCAAGAAAGGGTGGAATTACTCCTTCTTCGACCACACCTGCCGTCCCTATCCGCAGGCGTGGCTCATCAAGTCGGCCTTCTGTGAGGACGAACCTATCGTCCGCCTCGGTGTGCTCAACACCGAAGGTACCGAGACCGTCAACTGGAACGACGTGAACGTGGGACAGACCGCCATGCACGACCATTGGACCTTCCCCGAAGGAAGCATCCAGCAGGTATATACCTTCACCAACGCCCACTCCGTAGAGCTTTTCGTCAACGGCAAGAGCCAAGGCATACAGCTGAACAACGGCACGGGCAACATGCGCAATGCCATCCTCTGGAAGAATGTGCCCTACGGCAAGGGAGGTTCCCTCACCGCCATTGCCCGCGACAAGGAGGGACGCGAAACCGCCCGCCACGAGATGCAGACCGCCGGCAAAGCTGTGCGCCTGGTGATAGAAGTAGAAGAGCTTGACAAGAGAGACCCCATCAAATCGTCAACTGAATCCCTGACCTACCTCAATGTCACCGCCGTTGACAAGAAAGGGCGCATCGTGCCCACCTACGACGAGCCACTCACCGTCACCGTCGATGGTGCCGCCACACTCTACGCCCTCGACAACCACGCCCACTACACCGACGAGCTCTTCCACGGCATCAACACCAAAAGGATGCGCGATGGACGTATGCAAATCATTCTCCGTGGCACACGGGAGTCGGGCAAAGTAACCGTGAAGGCCGAGACACCCACCATGAAACAGACGGTAAGATTATAGGAGTTCAACAAAAGCCGTAACAATTCTACCCCTTTGGTCGGATTATTACGGCTTTTTTTGTTACTTTTGCGCCCCTAAACAGACAGCAACCATCATGAAACCTCTCAGCAGAAACGCAATCATCGGCTATCCCGCGGGCATCATCACGGGTATCAGCTACGGGCTGAACCCGCTGTTCGGTATGCCACTCATACGCGACGGAGTCTCCATCGGCTCCATCCTCTTCTTCAGATACGCCATTGCCGTGCTGCTGTTGGGCGGTTTCCTGCTGCTGACGAGGCAGAGTTTCAGGATCACTTTGCGGCAGGCAGGTGTCCTGCTTGTGCTCGGATTGCTCTATACCTGTAGCAGCCTATTCCTTTTCGAAGCCTACAACTACATAGCCTCAGGCCTGGCCACCACCCTTGTCTTTCTCTATCCCGCCATGGTGGCAATTATCATGGTATTCCTTCGGGTAGTGCCGTCGTGGCCGGTGTGGGTATCCCTTGTCGCCACCTTTGTAGGTGTTATCATCATGACCCAAGGCGACTCGTCGCAGGCGATACATCCCGTGGGGGTGGCGTTTTCGTTGGCATCGGCCTTCGTCTATTCCCTGTTCATTGTCATCATCAATCGCAGCAAGGCCATCAGCACACTGTCCAACACGGTGCTCACCTTCTATGCCCTGCTTGTCGGCACGGCCATCTTCCTTGGCCGGGTTTTCCTCTCCTCCGAAGGGAGACTCACCACGGGAATCGAGGGCTGTACTGCCTGGTGCAACCTGTTGGCTCTTGCCCTGTTGCCCACCATCGTATCGACAGCCTCACTGGCCGTTGCCACGCGGAACATCGGAGCCACCAAAGCCTCTGTCTTGGGTGTGTTCGAGCCTGTCACCGCCATCCTTGTGGGCACCCTCGTACTGGGCGAAGCGCTGACGGCCAACATCCTCGTCGGCATCCTGCTCTCCATCGCAGCCGTCACCTTTATGATTGCCTTTACCAAACGGTAACGCCCGTCACCCTCCCCTGCTCCCCAAAAATACAACTGACATTTTACAAAATGCGACTCGTACTTGGGTGAAATGTGCCTTGCGTTTCAGGAAATGCAGGCGCAGACGACAAAATGCAAGCTACCGTCCAACTATTGACATTTTGTAAAAATGTATATTCTGCCTTTCGATAGTTCCATATTTCCGTAGGGGAGTACAGGGCGAAGAGAAATACGCGAAGGAAATCGCGTCATATTTCCGTTACTGCGCTGGCATATAAACGATTAAGTCCAATTTTCTTATTCGCCATTTTGCCTCTAAAAAATCGCGAAAAGGAGTTTTTTGGGCCAATAAAGCATCTCAAAGGAGCAAAAAATCGAAGTTGGCGGCACAATTTTGGAGATTTATCCAAAGGGACAGGAGACTGAGGACGGCAAATCTTGACACTTTCCAGCTGTCTCTTAAGCGTTACTCGAATAACGCTTAAGAGATAATATAATAAGTGTTCAGTCTGACGAAAAAAACGCTTAAGCGTTACCGCAGCCACGCTTAAGCGTTTTTGCAGGACAATAGAGTCAACATGAGACTTCATCCGATCTATTTTTGGGAAGCCTCCCGCTTTTTAATACTCTTGTTTCTGCATAAATATACAAAATGCGACTAATCTCCCCCCTTCCATATTGCATATTTATTCATTCTGAGCAGAGAGAATATACATTTTCAATCTGACAAAATGTAAGTAAAATAGGAGCGCAGGAGTTCAGGAGTGTAGACAATAGTAACGATTATGATGTCCACCGTAGGGGTGCCCCTTGTGGGTACTCGAATGAAACGGGCAAAAACAATGATTGGACACCCACAAGGGATGCCCCTACGGTATGCGGAACGAAAAATGGCAAGGGACAGGGGATGATGGGGATTGCAAATCCCCGATTCATAACCTCCGCATTGCAAAGCGGAGGGACGGGGGAGAGAGTTTATTTGACATAAGAACATAAGTACATAAGAGAGAAAAATATTCTTTTTGTTCTTTTGTCCTTCTGTCTAAAAAAAGAAAAAAACTCTGTGTCTCTGTGTTCCAATGAGACTGACCCAAAATCTGTGGACGCAATCCGTAGGGGCAATCCCTTGTGGTTGTTAGCCCCCAAAATACTACAGAGATGCAACTTTCTGCCCTGCAAGCGTGGCGATATGGGAAAAATATTGTACTTTTGCAGAAAAGAATCGTCATTATGAATCAATTACAGAAAATACCGCGCATCGAAATGGTGGATGCGCTGAGGGGATTTGCCGTGATGGCTATCCTGCTTGTACACAGTGTGGAACATTTTATCTTTTCGGTCTATCCCACCGACTCGCCGGCATGGCTTGCTGCGCTGGACAAGGGGGTGTTCGATGCCGTGTTTGCCCTCTTCTCGGGCAAGGCGTATGCTATCTTTGCCCTGCTGTTCGGCTTTACGTTCTATGTGCAGTATGCCAACCAACAGCTGCGGGGAAAGGACTTTGGCGGACGGTTCCTGTGGCGTATGGTGCTGCTGGCCCTGTTTGCCACACTGAATGCGGCTTTCTTCCCTGGGGGTGACGTGCTGATGCTGTATGCCGTGATGGGCATCTCGCTCTTCATCGTGCGCAAGTGGAGTGACCGCGCGGTGCTGGTGGCGGCCATCGTGTGCCTGCTGCAACCGGTGGAGTGGTTCCACTATGTGGCCAGCTTAGTGTCGCCCGCCTACCAGTTGCCCAACCTGGGCGTGGATGCCTTGTATGCCCAAGTGGGCGAGGTGACTCAGAGCGGTCGCCTGTGGGACTTTATCCGCTGCAACGCCACCACGGGACAGGTAGCCAGTTTCCTGTGGGCTGTGGGTGCGGGACGTGCCACACAGACTGTCGGCCTCTTCCTGCTGGGTCTCTACATCGGCCGCCGACAGTTGTTCGTTTCCAATGACAAAAACCTCCGCCTGTGGCTGAATGTGCTGCTGGTGAGTGCCATCGCATTCTGCCCGCTCTTCTCGCTGCGCAACCTCATCATGGGGGGCAGTGCCGCGGTGCAGCAGACGGCCGGCACGGTGTTCGACATGTGGCAGAAGCTGGCCTTCACGCTGGTACTTGTCGCCTCGTTTGTCCTGCTCTATCAGCGCGACGGGTTCAAGGCACGAGTGACCAACCTCCGCTTCTACGGACGGATGAGCCTCAGCAACTACGTGTCGCAATCCATCATCGGAGCCCTCATCTACTTCCCCATCGGTCTCTATCTGGCTCCTTACCTCGGATGCACCGCCTCGCTGCTGGTGGGCATCCTCATCTTCCTGACCCAAGTGTGGTTTGCCCGCTGGTGGTTCAAGGGCCACAAGCAGGGTCCGCTCGAAAGCATCTGGCATAGACTGACGTGGCTATGAACAAAAAGAAATTCTATTGCCTTGTAATCCTACTCACTCTTGTCTTAACAGGAAAAACGGACACGGCCGATTGCCATTACATATATTTTACGGATGGTAGCGTAGAGGCTTATCCGCAGGAGTTTGTAAAACACGTCGGCCATAACGATGATACATATACGTTGACACTCTTCAACGACAGTACGCTAAACTGGGAATCGGGTACAATAGATTCCATTAGCATGATGCCACCCACGTATCCAAAGTTTGCAGCCTTTGAATTCAACGACAAGCATAACGAACAGTTGTACGACGACGTGGAGGCCACCTTATCAGATGACAAAGTGCGTGCCACCGTCGGTGCCATCGGCAAGTGGCTGACCCCCTCGTTTCAGTTAAATGATCCCGAAGCTGTAGCTTATGTGAATGGGAAAGAACAGACAAGTGGCATCTCGCGTCAACGCTTTGCCGACAGCGTGGTATATACATTGGCCTATCCTAATCACCAACTATTGGCCATGACGAAAGTGAGCGACGAGGTGTGGAATACGCCCGAAGAGACAATCAACGAAATAGCCCTCAGCACCGGCATGCTATCGACCAACGCACCCACCAGCATGGAGGGGGAGGGACTCGACATGATGCTCGATGGCAATACCTCCACATTCTTCCACTCCACGTGGTCAAAAGACGAGGTATACGAGGTGGACTTAAACAAACAGGTGTACGTGGGAGTGGCATTGCCAAAAGAGTTGAGTTACATACAGTTTTACTATACTGACCGCACTGGCACCACCCGCTACAACATACAAGAATGGCGGATTGAGGCTTCGGCCGACGGAGAACAATGGAACACCGTAGCCATCCTCAACGAGAGCAACGGACTGCCTATAACGGGAAACGAAGTGACATACACCTCGCCCACCATAGATTTGGGAGGAAGTTATAGCCACCTGCGTTTTGTGGCAACCAAAGTGGGATACAAAAATTACCTCTGTCTAAGCGAACTGAAACTATATGAAGTGGTACTCTCCAACAACACTCCCGAACTGATACAGCCCGCCCGATACGACTTCTGTATGATGCCACTCGGCCGCAAGGCGACAGCAAAAGTAGATTGGCTGACAGACCATGCCGATGTGCCGCGCATCGATATTGACATTGACGGCGGTGAAATGGTGTCAAGCAAGGAATATTACCTCAATGCCTACATCAGAATCAACGGCAACGGAGTGTGGCCCGACATGGAGGATTCGGTACAGATAAAAGGCCGCGGGAACACCAGTTGGAATGAAGGCAAGCCTTATGCCAAGAATCCCTACCGACTAAAATTCGCCAAATCAGTAAAACCCTTCGGCATGAAAAAAGGGAAGAACTGGAGTCTCATCGCCCAAGCTCAAAAAGGCTCGCTAATGACCAACCCAATGGCCATGAAGATAGCCCGCATGGTAGGAACAACAGCTGCCAATGACATCGTTCCTGTGGACCTCTACATGAACGGGGAGTATCGAGGAAGCTACATCTTCACCCAAAAGGTTGGACTGGCCAATAACAGCGTGGATATAGACGAAAGGGGTGCCGTGCTGTTGGAGTTAGACAGCTATTTCGACGATCCATACAAGTTCAAGTCAACAAGTTTCCAGTTGCCAGTAAACTTCAAAGAACCGGATTTTGCAGAAGGAGAGACGAAGCCCACCGTTGAACAAGTTCAAGCAGATTTCAATCTATTGGAAACAGCCGTTTATAACAATTCCCACTTCGAGCGGTTGGTCGATGTGGAGATGCTTACCCGATTCATGCTCGTAAACGAATTGGTGGGAAATGTCGAACTAACGCATCCCAAGAGTATGTTCCTCTACCGCGAGAATATGCACCACTTGTCAAGTCTGTACACCTTCGGCCCAGTGTGGGACTTCGACTGGAGCTATGGCTATGCTGACAAGCGCGTCTATTACACATCGTGGGTAACCAGTAGCCCGTTCGACTATAAACCTTCACGGCCGAATTATTTCTTCTCCAAACTGTGGTCGGCAAGTGGTTTAATTACCCACCAATACAATAAACTTTGGACAGACTTCATAGAAAATCATCTGCAGGAGTTGTTGGACTATGCAGACGATTATTATGCCTTTGCCGCCAATTCATTCAGCAAGAATGCCATAAAATGGAGCGACAGCAACAACAACGAAGCTCAAGTAACAAACTTGAAGGCATGGCTTGCCCAACGTGCTCACCATATCAAGAACCAACTTGGCCCGTACAACGGGAACGAGAATGCGCCACACCCGTTCGGCGATGTGGACAACAACGGCACGATTGACTCCTGTGATCTCCGATTGATGGTTTCGCATATCTTGGGCGAAACAACTCATGGATTGGATGAAATGCAAGCCAACATTGATGCCGACGGCGAGACAACCATTAGCGATGTAGCCTGGCTGTGCAATCTCCTACCCTCACAAAATGAGAACATTCACTACCCTATGGGTAACAACGAGGATAGTGGCAATTGGATACAAGCAGAGGCCAACGAACAATCGGAAACATTGATCGTGTCGTTGGAGAATTCCACACCATTCATCGCCTTCAGCATGAGATTGCAACTGCCCGAAGGAATCACCATTGCCCAAAGAGTGGAATCTGCCAAACGCATTGCAGCCACGCACACAATCGAGCACACTACAGCATCGGACACAGATTGTCTAATAGCTGTCTTCTCGCCAGACAACAGTTTTATTGCAGACAGCAATGGTCCCCTGCTAAATATCGCCTTAAAGAAAGATTCAAAGGATGGAATCGCCGAAGGTACCATCAAGATTTCCGACATTTGCATGGTAACTGGCAACGGGCTACTGCAACGGCTTGACAATGTGGAGACTGACATCTACATTTCAGACACAGGCATAGAACTGATTCCTGCAGAGCTATGCAGCGTCACCTGGTACAGTATCGAAGGAAAGCCATTGACTGAACCGCGCCCCGGCATCCTCATCTGCCGTAAAGTGTATGCGAACGGAAGAATAAAAGTAGAAAAGATACTTTGGAAATAATTCCCTGCTCACAATCAAAGAACGGGTACGGATATTGCCTGAATGAGAAAAATCCGTACCCGTTCTTTGGTTTGAATACTATACTTCTTATTCGAATTTACTATAGACATCGCCCAACTCTTCGAGCACCTTTTCTTCGACTACGTATTTGCTCAAGCGGTTATCCAATTCCAACATTCCTTCGGCCACAAAGGCGGCTACGCGGCGGGCACCTTTCTCCATCATGTGGGTGTCGTCGGCAATGCCGTCGGGCTTGAAAGGATCGATGCCTGGTCCAAGGTAACGGTAATAAGGAATCGAGGCCTCATCGCCAATGGTCACCACAAAGTCGCGTGTCTTCTGGTGACAGTCAATCAGTAGCACGTCCATCTCCTTGGCCAACCGGCGCATGATGCCCGGATAACCCTTCAGACGGTCGTCCACCAGCAAACGGTCCTTGAAGGTGCGCTGCACCATGGAGGTAAGCAGCACGGGGGTGGCTCCCTTGGCACGCACATCGTTGATCATGCGTATAAGGTTGGCACGGTAGTCGGCATACGAGGCATGGCGCTCGGGTTTCTTCGACGCATCGTTGTGGCCAAACTGGATAAAGACGTAGTCGCCCTTCTTCACATCAGCAATCAACTTGTCCCAAATGCCTTCGGCAATGAAACTCTTGGTGCTGCGACCGCCCCGGGAACGGATGTCCATCTTCACGTCGTCGTTGAGGAACTGCGGAAGCATCTGTGCCCATCCGCGGATGTAGCCTTTCTTCTCCTGCGTGGCATACTCCGAGGTGGAGTCGCCTGCCATAAAAATGGTGCGCTGTGTGTGGCACGAGGCGAACAACACCACGGCCAACAGAAGCGCACCATATTGTTTTAATCCTTGCATAAATCGAGTGTGTTTACTTCACCATCCACACCTTGAGGCTGATAGTGCCGTCGTTACCGCCACCGAAACTGGGTTGGCAGACAAAGATGGCATTGTTCAGCCACGCATACTTGCTGTCCTGCGGAGCCTCGAACTTGGGTGTGGTGCGGAAATAGAACTGCGGATTTCCGTCAGCGCCTTTTCCAGTGTAGATCAAGCCACAGTTACGAATGTGGATGTTCACACCGTCGTCGGTCTTGATGCTATAGATGGCTTCAATCTCGGTGCGTCCGGTTGCCTGATCCTGTAACTGGTAGTCGGCACCGCCGGGAAGGACGGTTCCCTTCATCTTGGGCCCCTCGAACGTACCGCCCACGATAGGAATCACCATACGGTTGCCGTGCGAGGTCTTTCCTACTTGGTAAGCACCTTCACACTTCACTTTCAACTCTACTACAAACTCCAACTGGGGAGTTTCGCTCTGCGCCTTCATGCCCAACACAAAGAGGAGGAGCATGGCTACTGATAATAACTTTTTCATGTTTCTATATGATTTAATATGTAAGTTTCGCAAGATCAACTTTCAAGAGTTAAAGCCAAATGTAGACTTGCCATAGTGTAATCTATTGGCCAGCAAGCTCTGCTTGCGATAAATCCTAGGCTCTTTAGAGCCGCTAACTCCTTTACTCCTCTAACTTCTTAGAAGAATCACACAAAGTTTGTCATTTCAACGGAATCAGTCTGACGGGGCCAAGTAATCCGCTGGGAACCGTGAACCAGTGGGCGTATGTTCCCTTTGTGTAGTTAATACCCACCACGTTGATGTCCTTGAACTTGCGCCATTGGATGCCTTGGCGGTCGTACTCGGCAATGCGGTTGGCAGGCAGGTTGGTCACCTCCACCTCGAGAATGTTCTTGCCGGGCTTGAGGTACTGACCCACTACGGTGCGGAAGGGTACGGCATACAGCGTGCCCACCTCCTGACCGTTGATGCGGACACAGGCACTCTCGCGCACGTCGCCGAGGTCGAGCATCCAATTGGCAGGTGTCATGTTCGGGAGTTCAAACTCCACACGATAGAGACCAGTACCCATATTGGTTGAGAGGTTGAAGCGTTGAGATGCTGAAAGATTTTCCACATCCAACTCTGTCCACGAACCGAGGGTGCCGATGTTGAACGTACCCTCAATGGCGGGTTCGCTCTTGGGGAAGCTGAGTGTCCAACCGCCATCGATGCTCAGGCTGACCGTTTGCGGAGTGTAGTAAGCCCATGCCTTGGCCTCTACATCCTCGCTGGCAAACACCTTCAGAATCATGCTTTCGCCCGAAGCCAACTGCAAGCGCACCTGTGTCTGTCCATTCACGGTGCGGGTCTCAGCCTTGCCCACCTCGCCGTTCATGGGGTTGAAGAGGAGGACCGACTTAGCCGGTACGGCCAATGTGGCCCATCCGTCCATGCCTGTAGGTTGGAGGGAAGAGATGAAGTAGTGGTGTCCCTTGTCGTTGGTGCGGCGGATGTACTGCACACCGTATTTGGTTTTGATCTCCTCAGCCTGCACACCAGTGGCGGTGAGGGTCTGGGCATAGTCGTTTCCGGTAATCACCTTACCCTTGCCAACAGCCTGAGCCTCCACCTTGCCAAAGTCGGCCTTGGGCAGGCGGGCCAATTGCTTGTTGAACTGTGCCTCGCGCTTGGCCAGGTTGCCATAGCCGGGCACGCTTTCGGGATAGTTACCCACGAAGACTACCTCGGCTCCCTGTTCGGCCAGCGTGATGAGTTTTTGCAGGATGTCGGCTGGCATACGCTTCACGGCGGGGATGATGATAGCCTTATACTTGGTACCACCCTCGGTCTTCAGCAGACCACCCTCGCAGCGGGTCGAGCGGATGAAGTTGTCGCTGATGTAGTCCACATCGTAGCCGGCCTTCATGATGCTGTTCACTGTCTCGATGAACTTGGGCGCACGCTCCTGCATACCGTGGATGTCAAAGGCAAGCATACGTCCGGGCTGCTCGTTCCACATATCATACACGGGCAGGTAGACAAGGAAATCGTTGTCGGGCTGTCCCATCTGCAGGAATGACTGGCAACGGCCGATGTACTCGAAGAAGGCATCCGCATCGCGCCAGATGGTGTTGGTGGGAGTCATGTCCACCGAGGCATAGAACTTCCATCCCGGCCAGGCCTCACCCTTCGGTGTGTAGGTGGCGCCGTGGAAGAAGGTGTGGTTCACACCCGAGAGGAACATCAAGTCGATGTCGGGCTTGCACTGCGAGAGCGAAGTGCGGAAGTGGTCGGTCAACCACGTGAAGGTCTCGGAAGAGACATACTTCTTACCTGTCAAGTGAGCACCCGAAGAGGCATACTTGAGCATCGACATGTCGGAGTCGTTCTCGCGGGTGATGGTGTCCTGACGCAACCCCTTGATGCCGAACTCCGAGAGTCCGAATCCCTCGCACTCGGGAATATCCACCGTGGCGTAGAGGTCGATCAAGTTACCTGGCGAACCGTGTGCCTGATTGCGTGTGAGGCTACCATGCTTGTGTGCCCAATTGGTCCATTGCAAGGTAAAGTTCTCGTAGAGCAATTCGGCCATTGTCTCGCGATAGTCGCTCACCACGCGGGCAGTGGCATCGGTACGGGCGGCACCCTTGGCCTCGTCGAGGAACTCAGGGAAATGATCCTCCAACCGATAGCCACGACGCTTGGCAAACTCGGCCAGCAAGGTGGGAGTCCAGTCGGCATTGTATACCTCGTACGAGTCGTTGAAGAAGTTGTTCGGTATTTGTGTCAAACCATTTGCTTTGAAAGCCTTGTCAAACTTGGCCAAGTAACGCTTCACCGCTCCCTTGTCAAGGTGGTCCATCACGTAACCTTCGCCACCAGGGGCAGCACGCTTCACCTTCTGCAGGGTCTTGCCAGTGAACTGGGCAATAAGTTTCCACTCACCGCCAGCAGGAGCCGTCCAGCTGAGTTTGCCATCAGCACCCACTTTCTTGGTCAGGTTCACAATCTTGCCATCAGGACCGTAGGCCATCAGGCGACCCAGCGTAGCCACATCCTTCTGCTTGTTGTCCTTTACTACCACAGGTTCGGCCAGTTGCTTTCCACCCTCAACCTTATAGGTATAGAACAGGGCACGTGTAGCGGCATCCTCGATAGTCACCTCAGGACCTCCGAAGGGCCATCCTGTACCGTTGTTCATGTCAATGTTCATTCCTAAACGCTCAGCTTCGCTCATGGTGTGCTTCAGCATATCCATCCATTTCGGAGTAAGGTAGTCGATGTCGTTAGCCTCGTTGCCAATCACCCCGTAGATGGGGGTAATCTCTACCGTACCCATACCCTTTTCGGCATACGCTTCGAGGTTGTGTGTCAGTCCTTCCTTATCTACTGCACTTCCCATCCACCACCAACGTGCGGCGGGGCGTGCCTCGGTCTCCACCACGGGCCACTCCGTGGGAGCCTGTGCCTGTGCCATAGTGGCGAATGCCAGCAGCAGGCCGTTCATCAAAAGATTGCTTTTTCTCATATTGGATTGTTTAATTACATTGTTTTCATTTTTATTTGGCTAGAGCTACTAGACTTCCTAGATTGTCTAGAGTTTCTAGATTAGTTGCGCACAAAGATACACCATTTTAGCCGATTAAGTAAAAAAATGGGAATGTTTTTGAAAAATAAGCGATTTATTTTGTTCTTCTCTCGCCTTGCACACTTTGCTTCGCGAAGATAGGCGGCAGCTCGGACGTGTTGTTGAGCGATAGCGAAAAATAAAAAATAAACGAGTTTATTTTGTTCTTCTCTCGCCTTGCACTATCTTTGCACCATAAATTGACGTAGATGAAAGAATTTGTAATATCTGAAGCCCAAACCGAAACGGCCGTACTGGTGGCCATCATCACTCCGCAACAGAATGAGCGGAAAACTAATGAGTACTTGGACGAACTGGAGTTTCTGGCCGAAACGGCCGGTGCCAAGACGGTGAAACGATTCACCCAACGACTGGATGGTGCCAGCTCGGTGACCTACATCGGAAAGGGAAAACTACAAGAGATAAAGGAATATATCCGACGCGAAGCGGAAGAGGATCGCGAGGTGGGCATGGTCATCTTCGACGATGAATTGTCGGCCAAGCAGATGCGCAACATCGAGAAGGAGTTGCAGATAAAGATTCTCGACCGCACCTCGCTCATCCTCGACATCTTTGCCATGCGTGCCCAGACGGCTCATGCCAAGACTCAGGTGGAGCTGGCTCAAAACCGCTATATGCTCCCCCGTCTGCAACGCTTGTGGACACACCTCGAGCGCCAAGGTGGTGGCTCGGGTAGCGGTAAGGGTGGCTCAGTAGGTTTGCGTGGCCCTGGTGAAACGCAGTTGGAGATGGACCGCCGTATCATCTTGAACCGCATGTCGTTGCTCAAACAACAACTGGCGGAGATTGACAAGCAGAAGACTACGCAACGCAAGAACCGCGGACGCCTCATCCGCGTGGCACTGGTGGGATACACCAACGTGGGCAAATCGACGCTGATGAACCTCCTTGCCAAGAGCGAGGTGTTTGCCGAAAACAAATTGTTTGCCACACTGGACACCACGGTGCGCAAGGTGATTATCGACAACCTTCCCTTCCTGTTGAGCGACACGGTAGGATTCATCCGCAAGTTGCCCACAGAGTTGGTGGAGTCGTTCAAAAGCACACTCGACGAGGTGCGCGAGGCCGACTTGCTCCTGCACGTGGTGGACATCTCGCACCCCGACTTTGAGGAGCAGATACAGGTGGTGGAGCGCACACTGGGCGACCTTGGATGTAGCGACAAGCCGAGCATGATCATCTTCAACAAGATAGATGCCTACACCTACGTGGAGAAGGACGAGGACGATCTGACACCACGCACCAAGGAGAACATCACCCTGCCCGAACTGATGAACACGTGGATGGCCAAGATGAATGGCGACTGCATCTTCATCTCCGCACGGGAGAAAACGAACCTGGAAGAATTGAAAACCATTATATATAATAAGGTAAGGGAGCTGCACGTACAGAAGTACCCCTACAACGACTTCCTTTACCAGACATACGATACAGAAGAACAATAAAAAGGATTTCAAAACACAGAGGCACAAAGACACAGAGTATTCTTTATCTTGGGGAAAAACATCTCTGTGTCTCCGTGTCTCTGTGTTCAAAAAAGAGATACATGATGAAAAGACAACTGACCACCGAAGAAATCAAGCAACTTGAGCATCAGGGATGCTCGGCCGAGAATTGGAAAAACATCCTCGTACACCCGAACTTCAAGGCCAACGACTTACGCCACACAAATTTTGAAGGAAACATAGAGATTGGCGAAGGGGTAAGCATAAGCCACGTGGGCCTTATAAAGAACATCGCCATCGGCGATGATGTGACCATCTGCCGCGTGAACGAACTCACGTGCGACAAGTGGATTATCACCGAATTGCGCAAGGACGGAGTCACCGTGGGCAACGAAGCGGGTGAACCAAACATACGCTTTACCACCCATCCCAACGAGCAATTGGACTGGCTGAATGCGCACTACCCACAATATCCTCACGCTGAAGAGATTGCACCCACTGAAGGCACTCCTATGGGAGAGATAAATGCCAGATGCCGAATCAAGAATTGCGGCACGTTGCACAACCTCTCTTTGAAGGCAGATGTCCGCATCGAAGGAGCCGCACACCTGGAGGACGGATTCTTGTTGGAAGGCGCTTATGTAGGCACCCAAGTGATTGCACACAAGTTCGTCATAGGCCCCCGCACCAAGGTGACCGACGGAGCGAAACTCTACCACGTCATCACCACCCACGATTGCAAGATAGGCAAGGGATTCATGGCCGAAAACTGCTACTTCGGACACCATAGCGAACTCTTCTGTGGCGAGGCTTGCGCCGTATTCGGAGGGCCACACACGGTGAGTCACCACAAATCGACACTACTCATTGGCGGAGAGTTCTCGTTTTACAATGCAGGGTCGAACACCAATCAGAGCAACCATGCCTACAAATTGGGACCCGTACACCATGGCACCTTGGCACGAGGCTCGAAGACGGCCTCTGGAAGCCACATCTTGTGGCCGATGCAGACGGCCCCCTTCTGCATGGTGATGGGCAAGGTGAAGACACACCCCGACCTGTCGGCATTGCCCTTCTCCTATATTATTGCCGACGGGGAAAAAGTTTTTGTCGCACCGGGCATGAATTTAGGCACGGCAGGCACCTTCCGCGACGTACTCAAATGGAAGCAACGCGGAAGCTCTCCTTACACGGGCGAATACGATTTCCTCTCTCCCTTCGTGATGCAGAGCGTGTTCAAGGGAATCGACACCTTGGAGGCTTTGCAACAGACGTTCGGCACCGAGGTGGAGGAATACCCCTACAACGGAACCTTTATCCGCCGAAGTGCGCTGCTGAAAGGACTCGACCGCTATCGGTTGGCCATCCGGCTATATGCCACCAAGATTGCACCTGACCAAGCCATTCACGACGAAGCACGCGAGTGGCACTGGACAGACGTGGCCGGCCTGCCTATGGTTGAAGAACTGTTAACCCAGAGCTATGGGTACCTTAACCCAGGGCTAAGGGAGGCTCAGCCTTGGGATAAGGTCAACGCCCTTTACGCCACCCAATCGCAACAATGGGGAGCCGCCATGTTGGCTCATCGGTATGGTGAGGCTTTCACCAGTGGAGCACTCCGCCAAGAAGGGGAAAAAGCACTTGAAGAATGGAAGGCTCTGCTCATCGCCGATGCACGCAAAGAACTTGCTTTGGGCGACATGAATAGCACATTGGTAGAAGATTTCGCCCAAAAAGTCGAAAAGAATTGTAAAGATTCGCTCTAAAACGAGCCACCGTATCAAGAAAATCCGTAACTTTGTGGCCTAATGGAAAAATTACTAACACACTTGACACGATTCATGTTGCTGTTCACCCTCTGTACAGCATGGGGATCTTGTGACCATAAGAGCCACGAAATCACCTCCATGACCGAACGGTTGATTGAATTGGACGATAGCCTCTACTTCTTCCCCAAAGAGAAAAGCCTCGCGGATTTGTTCGATGAATTTGACAGCATTGCACAAATTTGCGCCAAGGAGGGCGACCACTCAAGCGAGGTGATGCTGCGCCACATCATGGCCGACCTCCAGACCATGGCCGGACACAATGCATTGGCCTTCAACGAAGCACGCAAGCTGATTGAAATATCCGATTGCGAATTCAGCCAAGGAATCTACTTCCTGACCCTCTCCAACATCGACATCGAGCTGAACCTCTTCGCCAAAGCCCGCCAACGCCTGTTGGAAGCTCTCGACCGCCTGCCCGAACAACGGACATTGCACACACGGATGCACCTGCACCTGTTGGAATTGAATGTCATCCAGCAAAGCTACAACCAAGCCATGCTGAGAATCGACAAGATTGAGCGCCTGAATGCCGAAAAGGGATTGCACACCCTACCCCACAACATCCAGCTACGGTATGCGGCATGGAAAGCATTGGCACACATCTACTCGGGAGACATCGAATACGGGCAGAAGCTGATGCTCGACTTTGAGGCAAACGAATCCTTGAAATCCTTCGACGGTTACGAATTGATTCACCACCTGTTGCGACGAAACTACCACCATATACTCAAGGAATACGACGAGGCAGAGCACCATGCTATAGCCTACATCAACGAATGTCTGAAATTCAAAAACCGTCATTGGGAGCAGAACGCCTACGCACGGGCAGGAAAAATTTTTGAAGAGTCTGGCGACCTGGCTGAAGCCCTACCCTTCTACCAACGGGCCGTACACTTGAGAGACTCGTTGACAAAAGTCAGCATGAACCGCGAAGAGGTGATGCTAAAAGAGGAGCAACAACTTGAAGACCAAGAATACCAACTATGGAAGAAGCGCCACACCCTGCTGCGCATCGCCTTCCTTGGAGGACTTGCCGCATTGTTACTGATTGCAGGCATCATCATCTTCTTGCGACACCTGAACCGCAAAGTGAAACGCTCCAACCTGCAACTGAAAGAAGCACACAGGAAAGTCAACGAAAGCATACAAGCCAAAAGTGTCTTCCTCTCGAACATGAGTCACGAGATACGTACGCCTTTGAACGCCATCTCGGGATTTTCGGAAATCCTCATCTCGCAACCCGACATGGAGAAAGAGATGCGCACAGAGTGCAACAACATCATTCGCGAAAACTCGATGTTGCTACTGAAGTTGCTGAACGACGTACTCGACCTCTCGAACCTCGACATTGAGAAAATGAGTTTCAGCCTCAACCATCACGACGTGGTAGCCATCGGACGCTCCATTACCAACATGTTTCAAAACATCAAGCACTCAAGCAATGCCAGCATCCTGTTTGAGACGGAAGTGTCCGAACTGACTCTATATACCGATGAGAACCGTCTGCGCCAGTTGCTGATAAACCTGCTCATCAACGCCACAAAGTTTACCAAAGAGGGCAGCATCACCCTCTCTATAGCCTTGGACAAACAAGGAGAAAATGCCCTGTTTGCCGTTACCGACACGGGGTGTGGCATCCCGTTGGAAAAGCAGAAAAGCGTATTCTCGCGCTTCGAAAAATTGAACGAAGAAGTCAGTGGCACAGGTCTTGGCCTCTCCATCTGCCAATCCATTATCCAACGATTGGGTGGCGACATCTGGATTGACTCCTCCTACACCAAAGGGGCACGTTTCGTATTCTCGCATCCCACAACTAAAACCGACAAGCTATGAAACGATTATATCTTATACTCGCACTGACCATTGGACTGATGCAAAGCGTGTCGGCCATAAATGTGGTGGACAGTTTGGAGCAGACCTATTCGAACCTTCCGCTTGAAGAGAAAATCAAGCACTACGACAACTACCTATCGTTGCAAAGTGCAGAGGAAAATGCGTTCTATCACGAACTCATCAACCAACTCAATTCCTCTTTTCAAGCCAAAACTATACAGACAAGGTACTCCAAGACATTCTCGCTGATTTACAGCGTGCTGATTATTGTATTGGGAGGCCTCTTCTTTTTCATCGTCACCTCCACCTTGCGTATTATGCAACTCTATCGGATTGAGAAGATAAATAAAAAAAGGACACAAGAATTGCTCGCCCAAACCGAGGATATCAACACCATCAAAGCACAGTTCCTACAAGACATCAGCTACAAGATACGCACCCCGCTGAATAGCGTGATGGGACTCTCTGAAGTGTTAGCCAACAATCCCGAACTGATTGATTCCGAAGATGTAAGATTAGTAGCCGAAACCATTCAGGATAATTCTCAGAAATTGCAACAACTCGTAAATGCCGTACTCGACCTGTCGCGTCTGGAGTCGGGCATGATGAAATACAATCTGTCGGACTACAGCCTGTCGCAAATCTGCCAGGACGCCATCAGCATCGTCAGGATGCATGGCGAATTTTCCGCACCAGAAATTCCCTTTGACAATAAAATCGACACTGCTTCCGACATTATACACACCGATGTAAGCCGATTGACACAAATTCTTTCGGAAATGCTCGACACTCCAAGTCGTCTGGGTTCCGACGAACAAAACGGAAGTAAATCAAGCACACGTCTGACTCTCGATTTTTGTCAAGGAAGCAATACAACGCTGTGCATCACCGTCAAGAATTCGCCCATGACCTTAGATGCCGAAGAAGACTCACTGAACTCCATCCGTCAGAAGATTGCGCAACTGTTCATCGAGCATTTTGGGGGTACATTCAGCATCCAAACAAAGGACATTGTGTTCACTTATCCGTTAAAATAACTAATATTCATCATTTTCTTGACAGAACATGCCTGTTATTAGCTCGAAATTTGTTATTTTTGCTGCCTGATAACTTAATAGCACAAGACATGTCTGAAACGAAAAGAATCAAAACCGCTCTCGTATCGGTTTACCACAAGGAAGGTTTGGATGAAATCATTACCAAACTGCATGAAGAAGGAGTGAAGTTCCTGTCAACCGGAGGAACCCGCCAGTTTATTGAATCATTGGGCTATCCCTGCGATGCAGTGGAAGACCTTACCTCATACCCCTCCATCTTGGGCGGACGTGTGAAGACCCTGCACCCGAAGGTGTTCGGTGGTATCCTTTGCCGTCGCAACCTGGAAGAGGACATCAAGCAAATCGAACAATACGAAATCCCTGAAATCGACCTCGTCATCGTAGACCTCTATCCCTTTGAGGCTACCGTAGCTTCAGGTGCAGAGGAACCCGCCATCATCGAGAAGATTGACATAGGCGGTATCTCACTCATCCGCGCTGGTGCCAAGAACTTCAAGGATGTAGTTATCGTAGCCAGCAAGGCACAGTACCAACCCTTGGCCGACATTTTGAATGACCACGGAGCAGAAACCACTCTGGAAGAGCGTCGTTGGTTTGCCAAGGAGGCTTTCGCAGTATCATCACACTATGACTCGGCCATCTTCAACTACTTCGATGGAGAGAACGGCTCAGCCTTCCGCGCTGCCGTAGAGTGCCCGAAGTCTCTCCGCTATGGCGAGAACCCTCATCAGCAGGGTGCTTTCTTCGGCGATTTCGAAGCCATGTTCGACCAAATTCACGGAAAGGAAATCTCTTATAACAACTTGCTCGACATCAATGCTGCCGTTGATTTGATTGACGAGTTCGACGACGTGACTTTCGCCATCCTGAAACACAACAATGCCTGCGGCCTTGCCTCACGTCCCTCTTTGGTAGATGCTTGGAAGGACGCCTTGGCTGGTGATCCCGTATCGGCTTTCGGAGGCGTGTTGATTACCAACGCCGTCATCGACAAGGAGACAGCAGAAGAGGTAAACAAGATTTTCTTCGAAATCATTATCGCTCCCGACTACGATGTGGATGCTCTCGAAATCCTTGGTCAAAAGAAGAACCGTATCATCCTTGTCCGCAAGGAAGGTGTACAGTTGCCCAAGAAGCAGTACCGCTCAGTACTGAACGGGGTATTGGTTCAAGACCGCGACTTGAAGACCGAAACTCCCGAAGACCTGAAGCAAGTAACCGACAAGGCCGCTACGGCTCAGGAAATTGAAGATATGCTCTTCGCCAACAAGATTGTAAAGAACAGCAAGAGCAACGCCATCGTCCTTGCCAAAAACAAGCAACTCTGCGCCAGCGGTGTAGGCCAGACTTCACGTGTGGATGCCTTGAAGCACGCTATCGAAAAGGCCAAGAGTTTTGGTTTCGACTTGAATGGTGCTGTAATGGCCAGCGACGCCTTCTTCCCCTTCCCCGATTGCGTGGAAATTGCAGGCAACGAAGGAATTACTGCAGTCATCCAACCTGGTGGTTCAGTAAAGGACGAACTCTCGTTCCAATACTGCAACGAGCACGGTATCGCCATGGTAACTACAGGATTCCGTCATTTCAAACACTAAAACGAATGTGCTAATGTACCAATGTGCTAATGTGTCAATGAGCAAAGAAACATTTGACATCAATAACAATTGGCACATTAGCACATTGGCACATTAACATATTAAGATATCAACATATTAGCATATTGGCACATTAGCATATTATACACATGGGATTATTCTCTTTTACACAAGAAATAGCGATGGACCTTGGCACGGCCAATACCATCATCATCAGTAACGGAAAGATTGTGGTGGATGAGCCGTCGGTAGTAGCTCTCCAGAATCAGACCAACAAGATGATTGCTGTGGGAGGAAAGGCCAAGATGATGCACGAAAAGACCCATCCCGACATCCGTACCATCCGCCCTTTGCAGAATGGTGTGATTGCAGACTTCTACGCTTGCGAACAGATGATTCGCGGCCTTATCAAGATGGTAAACACTGGCCGCCGCCTTTTTTCTCCTTCATTGCGTATGGTTATCGGTGTTCCTTCGGGAAGTACCGAAGTGGAACTGCGTGCTGTCCGTGACAGTGCAGAACATGCCGGTGGACGCGATGTATACCTGCTTTTCGAACCGATGGCAGCTGCAATCGGTGTAGGTATTGACGTAGAGGCTCCCGAAGGAAACATGATTGTAGATATAGGTGGCGGTTCTACAGAAATCGCCGTTATCTCACTCGGTGGTATTGTATCCAACAACTCCATCCGCACGGCAGGCGACGACCTCACAGCCGACATCCAGGCCTACATGAGTCGCCAGCACAATGTAAAAGTCAGCGAGCGTATGGCCGAGCGAATCAAGATTCACGTAGGTTCCGCACTCCCCGACCTGGGCGAGAATGCACCTGAAGACTACGTTGTGTATGGTCCTAACCGTGTGACGGCCCTTCCGATGGAGGTTCCAGTGTGCTATCAGGAAATCGCACACTGCTTGGACAAGACCATTGCCAAGATAGAAACTGCCGTCCTCAGCGCCCTTGAAAACACTCCGCCCGAACTCTATGCAGACATCGTTAAGAACGGTATCTGGTTGGCCGGTGGTGGTGCCCTTCTCCGGGGATTGGACAAACGATTGACTGACAAAATCAATATTCCGTTCCATATTGCCGAAGACCCCTTGCACAGTGTGGCACGCGGTACGGGCATTGCATTGAAGAACGTGGACCGTTTCACCTTCCTGATGAGATAAATTTTCAATGTGCCAATGTGCCCAATATGCTAATGTGTCAATAGCTACAATTCTATTCACATTAACATATTGCCACATTAGCACATTGTCATATTAGCACATTGATTTATGCGCAACCTGCTGAACTTCGTCCTCAAATATGGTTATTGGTTTCTTTTCCTGTTACTGGAAATTGCAAGTTTCCTTCTACTGTTCCGGTTCAACCACTACCAAGGCAGTGTAGGTTTCACTTCAAGCAATCGGGTAATGGGGCGTATTTATGCTGTTTCTGCTGAGGTTTCCTCTTTTTTCCAACTGAATACCGCCAACACCCAACTGACACAACGCAATCTGGAATTGCAGGTTGAAAACCAACTGTTGCGCAAAGTCCTGTCACAAAGGAGCAACAACGATGCGTTTGACCGCATTGTCGCATCCTCGACAGACAAGGACTACACCATCATTCCCGCCACCATCATCAACAACTCCTTGAACCGGCCGGACAACTACATCACTTTGGACAAAGGCACGGCCGATGGGGTAATGCCTGAAATGGGTGTGGTGAATGGCAACGGCATCGTAGGCATCATCTACTTGACCTCGGAGCACTATTCGTTGGCTATCTCGCTGCTAAACAGCAAATCCTGCATCAGTTGCAAGTTTAAGAATAACGACTATTTCGGCTACCTGAAATGGAAAGGTCTGGATTCCCGTTTTGCCTATCTGGAGGATGTACCCCGACATGCCCTATTCCAGAAGGGCGACACCATCGTCACCAGCGGCTATTCAGCCGTTTTCCCCAAAGGGCTGATGGTGGGAAGGGTCGACAGTATTGCCGACTCCAAAGATGGTCTCTCGTACCTGTTGCGCATCCAATTGGCCACCGACTTTGCGTGCCTTGACGACGCGCTCATCATTTCCGGCAAGAACCGACAAGAACAACATACGCTGGAACAATCAGCCAATCAATCCACTAAAAAGTAAGGAGGGACCAGACACTATGCTTATCACTTTTCTCAGACGACTCGGTTGGTTTGTGCTGCTTGTCCTTGTACAGGCCCTCATCCTCAACAACATCAGCTTCTTCGGCTACGCCACTCCTGTCCTGTATGTATACCTGATATTGGCTTTCGATGCCAACATGTCGCGCTACTCGCTGCTTCTGTGGGGATTTGCCCTCGGACTGGCCGTAGACATATTTTCCAACACGCCAGGCGTAAATGCGGCGGCCACCACCCTGTTGGCCTTCATGCGCCCGTCGTTGCTGCGCCTGTTCACTCCGCGCGACAGTGCCGAGGACTTTTCGCCCGGCATCCTCAGCATGGGTACCAGTCCGTTCATCCGCTACCTCACGTTCTGCCTGCTGTTTCACCAGACAGCCCTTGTCCTGCTCCTCACCTTCTCGTTGGTGCAGCCCCATGTGATAGTGCTCAGGATAGTATCCAGCGTACTCCTTACCGGACTATGCATTTTGGGAATCGAGCAAATCAGGAAGTAATCACCTTGTAGCCACCGCTGTATGAAATCCAAGAAAATCAATCTGGAAAACAGAAAATATGTCATTGCCAGCGTGGTGGTAGGCATCGTTCTTGTCTACATCCTGCGTCTCTTCTCGTTGCAGATTGTCAGCGACGAGTACAAGCAACATGCCGACAGCAATGCTTTCCTGAAGAAGACGCAATACCCGGCACGCGGTGTCATCTACGACCGCAACGACAGTCTGTTGGTATATAACCAACCGGCCTACGACATCACCTTCATCCCTCGCGAAGTGGAGGACCTCGACACGCTGGACTTGTGCGAGACGCTGGGCATCACCCGCGAATCCTTTGAAAAGCGCATGGATGAACTGCGCCACACCCCCGGCTATTCATACTACACCCACCAGACACTGATGACACAACTCTCGGGCGAAGAGTTCTCGGTGTTTCAAGAGAAACTTTTCCGCTTCCCCGGCTTCTACACACAACGCCGCAGCATCCGGCAATACACCTGCGATGTGGGTGCCCACGTGCTGGGCGACATTGCCGAGGTGTCGAAAAAAGAGATGGAGAACGACGACTACTACAAACGGGGCGACTACATCGGCAAGCAGGGTATCGAACGCTCTTACGAGGAACAACTGCGTGGTGAAAAGGGTGTGGAGATTATGCTGCGCGATGTGCATGGCCGCATCCAAGGGCGCTACATGGACGGAGCGATGGACATTCCCTCCACTCCTGGAAAGAATCTAAAGCTTGGTCTCGATATCCGTCTGCAAGCCCTCGGCGAACGGTTGCTGGAGGGAAAAATCGGCAGCATCGTAGCCATCGAGCCAAAGACGGGCGAGGTGCTCTGCATGGTCAGTGCACCATCGTTCGACCCTCGTCTGATGACAGGCCGCCAGCGCGGTGCCAACCAATTGGAACTGTCGCGCGACGGATGGAAGCCCCTGCTCAACCGCGCCATTATGGGTACTTATCCCCCCGGCTCCACCTTCAAGACCTCGCAAGCCCTCACCTTCCTTGAGGAGGGCATCATCACTGAGCACACCGCCTATCCCTGCCACGGAGGATTCGTGCATCGTGGTCTGCGCGTAGGGTGTCACGCCCACAGCTCGCCCATCTCCGTAATTCCCTCGCTGGCCACCTCGTGCAACGCATATTATTGTTGGGGACTCTACTACATGATTGGTGCGCGCAGCAAGTACGGCTCGGTGCAGAATGCCATGAACCGCTGGCGCGACTACATGGTCTCCATGGGATTCGGCTACCCCCTCGGTGTGGACCTCCCGGGCGAGAAACGCGGCCTCATCCCCAATGCAGAGTACTACGACAAGGCCTATCGCGGCTCGTGGAACGGCATGACCATCATCAGCATCTCCATCGGACAGGGCGAAGTAAACCTCACTCCCCTGCAGATTGCCAACCTCGGTGCCACCATCGCCAACCGCGGATGGTTCATCACTCCCCACGTGGTAAAGGACATCGAAGGCGAATCCCTCGACTCGCTCTACACCACCCGCCGCTACACCATGGCCTCGCAGAAGAACTACGACATTGTGGTGAAAGGTATGCGCGAAGCCGTATTGAACGGGACCTGCCGCGCGGCCAACCTGCCGGGCATCGAAGTGTGCGGCAAGACGGGTACGGCACAGAACCGTGGCAAAGACCACTCCATCTTCATGGGATTTGCCCCCATGGACAACCCGCAGATAGCCGTGGCCGTGTATGTCGAGAACGGCGGATTCGGTGCCTCCTACGGTGTACCCATCGGTGCCCTCATCATGGAGCAGTACATCAACGGGGAACTTTCTCCCGAAAGTCAGGCCAAAGTCAACGACATCCGCCAACGGACCATCTATTACGACGACAAACGGTGAGCAATCAATTGCGGAACTAATTACCCAAGTGCAAGTCGCCTTTTATATATTGGTGATTACCGGATACTGCATAAATAAGGCTCCCTTCAGATTCTTCCGCAGCCCCCCTGAAACGACTTCCCAATCTCTTCCGAAATGAGATACGTATGTCCTTGCCGATGAGATACGTATGTCTTCACCAATGAGATACGTATGTCTTCATCGATGAGATACGTATGTCTTCCGCAACGAGATTTGTATGTATTGGTGTTTACCGAATATCAATCTTTTCCCTCACTTCAATATTCCTCCTGCCAGTGTTAACAACTACATATTATTCGTTAACAAAAGAAAAAGAATTTGGAGGTAATTACAACTTGTAGTTTCTTTGCAGCAGAAAAAATCAAACGAACTTACTGCGTGACTGATGAAGACACTGACTGACAAAGAAATGGAATTGATGCAAATCCTGTGGGACAAAGGTTCCTTAGGGATGCGCGAACTGTACGAGAATCTGTCCGAACCGCGCTCGCACTTCAACACCATCTCCACCATGATACGGCGTTTGGAGGAGCATGGCATGGTGAAGCACCGTGCCGTCAGCCTGAAGGTTTACCTCTACGAAGCGGCCGTGACACGAGACGAGTATCAGAACTATGCCCAACGCGACCTGGTGGACAAAGCCTTCGGCGGCTCGTACATGGGATTCATCTCGAAGTTGGTGGAGGAAGAGGAAATCAGCATCGATGAGTTGAGGGAATTGATTGAACTGATTGAAAAGAAATAAATGTATGGCAACACTCACACTATACCTCATCGAATGGGCCGCGACACTGATGTCGTTCCTGCTCATCTACAAGTGCTTCCTGACAGGCAGCACCTTCCACCGCTTCAACCGCATGGTGCTGTTGGGCATACTGCCCCTCTCGGCCCTGCTCCCCCTATGCCGTTGGGAAATACTGCCCGAAGTGTGGGGCACAAGCGAAAGCGAGCTGGTCAGCTACATACAACTGACCGAAACAGTGCTGACGGGTGAAACGGATATTATAAGTGGAGATGCGAAAGCTGCTGTACAAGAGGGTGTTTCGTTCACCCAGTTCATTCCTCTGCTGCTCTCCATCGGTTACCTCTGCTACCTGCTTGTCATGGCCGGCAATTGGATACACTCAACCTGGAAGTTGCAGCACTTCATCAAGCAATGCCCATCGCACCGCTTGGGTGACTGGGTACGGTTGGTGGTGCACGACCGCTCCTACAGCCCTTTCAGTTGGATGAACTGCATCGTGGTCTCCACCCAAGAGAAGGACTACCGGCAGAACATCGGCTTCTGGCACGAAATGGGACACGTGCGTAACTGCCACTTCATCGACCTGCTGCTGGTATGCCTCTGCGCCCTGGTGAATCCCGCCGCGTGGCTCCTGCTGAAGGAGCTGAAGACGGTCCACGAGTACGAAGCCGACGAATACGTATTGCACAACATGGATATACTTCCGAAACTATATCAAATCCAATTACTGAAGCGCTGTGTCGGTGTAGAGGCCTATGCATTGGCATGTCCGCTGGAGTTTAATCTTAAAAAAAGAATTATTATGATGAAAAAAGAAAAGACCACTCCGTGGCGCAAACTCTACCTGCTGGCCGCCCTGCCTCTCGCTGGCATGTGGATGACGGCTTTTGCCGCAAGCTCGTGTTCCGACTCCTCCGACGAGAATCCCCTTACCGTAACAGGGAAGGCTGAACCCATCAGCATAACCGGGTCGGCAGTAAGCGGTTCGTTCGACACCATCTCCGTAACCGGGACGGCAGAAGCCCTCACCGAAAAGGCATCCTTCGCCGTACACATCGACAACGAAGGGAACTACACCTACGGGAAATGGGGAGTATCGATGAAAGCCGGCACGCTGGACGACATCTACAACTATGTCTATTCCTTCCGCGACAACCTCACCGAAGAGGAGAATCCCTACCTATGCATAAACATAAAGGTATCTCCACAAGTTCCCACGGAAAGTATCACCAAACTGAAAGACACGCTCCGTAAAGCGTGGGCATTGCGAATCACCTACAGTACGGTAAAGGAATAGCACTCCCTTTCCCTTCAAAAAAAGAGCCACCCCAAACGTGTTACTGCACACGCTTGGGGTGGTCTTTCATTCATCTGTCCACAAGGTCATATCATAAGAGGAAAAGTACCGAACATCCTCAGAAAACTACCATTCCCCTTCCCCGATACCCATCCGTTGCATCAGGAAACAGGCATTCATGTTTTGGGCAAGGCCAGGACGGAGGCGATAGGAGAAGGAGAGTTCATCGCCACGGATGTCGGCCTCGAAGCAGAGGTTGCATACATGGGCAGGATGATGCTCGGCCAATGTACCCAAAAGGAGGTCGTGGGTGGCAATGATACCATTGGCTTGCAGGCGAACGAGTTGTTTCAACAGAGCAAGCGAACCTTTCTGTTTATCGACCGAATTGGTGCCGCGCAGTATCTCATCAAGAACAATAAAGAGACGGTCTCCATCCTTTAGCGACTCAATAATGAGCTTCAAACGCTTCAATTCGGCAAAGAAATAGGATTCACCATCTGAAAGGCTATCAGCCGTACGCAAACTGGTGAGCAAGCGTGCAGGGGTCAGCACCACCCCTTCGCCACACACGGGAAGCCCGACACAAGCCAACAGGAAATTGACCGATACGGTGCGCAGATAAGTACTCTTGCCTGCCATATTGGCACCCGTAACGACAAGAAAATAGGGCAAACCGACCATCTCTATAGGATTAGGCACACAAGTGCCGCACTTCATCAACGGATGGCTCAATGCCGTCGCTTTATAGACGAATCCCCCGTTAGCTTCCTTCACTTCGGGCCAAGTATAAGTGGGACGATAGCGGACAAACAAAGCCATAGAGACATACGCATCGGCCAATGCCAACGCATCCATCCACCCAAGGATACAGGACGCATTTGTCCGCTTCCAATGTTCGAGACGTATCATCTGGTGAATCTCCCAAAAGAAAAGGCCGTTCAGCAGGAAGAGCAATAGGACATTGTTCCGACGGTCAAGCGCATCCATCAATGAACGCAACTGGCGGATGGCAGACGAGGCCTGCACACTTCCCCTATCCAGCTTATCCGATACCTCCTTCCAAGCCGCCTCATCTTTCCACGAAACTTTTTCAATTAAATTGACCGTAGGAGCCACTAACGACAAAGTGCGCAACCGACGGGCGTACTCCTGTTGTTTCCGAGTAATGCGGACCGTAAAAACAGAAGCAACTACGGCAAACGAAACTGTCACCAATGTGGCCAGGGAATAAGGCAACCATCCAAGGATGGCACTTCCCCAAACCAATAGATTGAGGCCGAAAGCTACGGGAGTGAGCACGCGGTAATACCACTTCCCCGCAAAGGCATCCGGTAAATCGGCCCACTCTTGCCAGGAAACCCCACCCAACGAGAGCAACGACTCCTTCCCCTTCCGACCATTCGCGGCAAAGTCCTCTGCGGCAGCCCCTAACATTTCTATACGGAAACGGGTGGTGAACTCTTCATCCTTTGCCATCCTTCGCATTAGGCGTTGCCGTTCGTGAATCTTTTCTACATCAATCAAATGTCGTCCCAATAGTTCCGCCAAACGACGGGCACCCAAATCACTGCACGTGCGGTTCATCATCTGATAAAGGGAATGCGGCCCGAAAAGGTCGATATCAAAGGCATAATCGTGCGAAGCATCCACAAACACCCCACCATCTTCCTGATGGGAATAATCCTCGGACAGATGAAACAAGTCCCCCCGACGGACGGCCAACTCCACTTCACCCTGCGAATAACGGGTAAACAACCGCGTATGATACTTCACCAAAAGCAGGAACAGCACTACACAAACAGCACTGACATACAACAACACGGGATAGTAATTCCCCGCAATATAGAATCCTACGCTCAGCAATGCCGTCAAGAAAAGGACAAAGCGCAATGTCCCCACCCATCGGATGCGCCAGTGCAACCGCTTTTGTAACTGCTCCGTCGCCGCAATCCTATTGCGGCATTCGATTATCAAAGAAGATGTCATAGCTTTTATCTTTTATGTGCAAAAGTATAACTTTTCCTGTTCACAGACAAAGATGCTACAAAAAAAACAAACTTTATTGGTTTTATGCCACAAAAACGATAGTGATATTTCAGGAATAAGAATACCATTCCTAAGCAAGTAAGAATGCTATTCCTATGCCTTGAAGATTAGCATTCTTCTCTACAGATGAATAAAACAATAATACGGATTGCACGGGTTTCACGGAAAGTATGCAGAAACATCTTCCAGGAAATCTGTGCAATCCGTTCCTAAAATGAGGTTTTACTTCAGTGCAAACGCCCGCTCAAGGTCTTGCGAAATATTGATAAGGAAATCACCCATCCGCTCGAAAGCATTCACAATGTCCATGTAATAGACACTGGTCTGATAATTCTTGCGGTTGTTCTCAATGGCTTCAATTTCAGAATCGCGAAGGTCGCTACGGAGGTTGTTGATGCGCTCCTCAGCATTGTAGGCATTGGAGATTTCCACGAGTTGTCCCTTGTGGGCGGCCATCAGGTTGGCAATCATCACGTCGTAGGCATCCGCCACGGTGTCGACCATGCTGTCCAGTTTCTTGACAGTCTCCTCGTCGAAGGACTTATTGTGGATGTTCCTTCTTGAGAGGATGCGGCTGATGGATTCGCCGGAGTCACCGAGCGATTCCAACTCACCGATAATCTTGTACATGGCCTTCACCTTGAGGGAGGTATCCTTGCTGATGTCGCCTGCCGACACGGCATTCAGGAAGGAGGCGATTTCGTATTCGATACGGTCAGAAATTTCTTCGTACTTCACCAACTTACCGCGAAGTTCCTCGAACTTGTCAGAATCAGTCTCACGAATGGCTTCACGGGCATATTCAAGTCCCTTTTGGGAGATTTGGGCAAAGTGGATAATCTCGTCGAAAGCCTGCTCGGTGGCTAACTCGGGCGTTGCCAACGGACCGGCAGAGATGTACTTGAGACGGAACACCTCGCCCTCTTGATTCTTCGGAGCCTTGATAATCCACACCACAGCCTTCTCGATGTACTTGATGAGCCACACGAGGATGAAGGTATTGATGGTGTTGAACAACGTATGCAACATGGAGAGACCATACAGGGCCGCCGTGCTTTCGGGCGAGTTTGCCACACTTACCGCAAAGCCTTCGGCAGCCGGATTGGGCAAGCCGAACAAGGTGGAAGTGACCACACCCACCAATCCAAGGAAGGGCTTGAACAGAATCAAAGCCCAAATGACGCCGAACACATTGAAGATGGTGTGCGACATGGCGGCACGCTTGGCCTGCGTGTTACCCACGGAAGCCGCAATGTTGGCGGTGATGGTGGTACCGATGTTCTCGCCCAACACCATGGCACATGCCATGTTGAACGGTATCCATCCCATGCTGAGCATGATGAGTGTGATGGCCATTGTGGCGGATGAAGACTGAAGCACGAGGGTGAGCACTGTACCAAAGGCAAGGAATATCAGCACTGAACCAAATCCATAGCTCGACCAAGCCTTGACAAAAGCCAACACTTCAGGTGTCTCATTCAAGTCCGGCACAGACTCCTTCATGAAGGAGAGACCAAGAAACAGAAGGCAGAAACCCACAATGAGTTCACCGATGTTCTGTCGCTGATTCTTTTTGGAGTTGGAGAAGAGGAAGCCGAATAGCATAAACGGGACAGCCAAAAGAGAGATATCGGCCTTGAATCCAAGCCAAGCCACAAGCCATGCCGTCACCGTGGTTCCGATGTTTGCTCCCATGATGACACCAATAGCCTGGGCAAGAGTCAACAATCCTGCATTCACGAAACTTACCACCATCACCGTGGTTGCTGAAGACGACTGGATTACGGACGTAATGCCCAATCCAGTCAATACCCCTTTGAAGGGATTAGAAGTCATTGCAGACAAAAAGCCTCTAAGACGTTCACCTGCCGCCTTCTGCAATCCCGAGCTCATCAGGTTCATTCCATAAAGGAACATACCCAATGCACCTAATAACGTGAAAATCTGAAAAATTCCCATGACAATAAATGTTAGCAGCTAAAGTCTTTATTATCTGATTAACTTCTTTACCTCATACAACTCATATTCCAACATGTCTGAGCAAGGCTTGTATTCATAAGGAACAAACTCAAACAATTGGATATATGCCTTTCCAGTCTGTTGATTATAGTAAACATCCAGTCTTACGGCATTGCCTTTGTCCTCTTCGGACAGTTCAATCACTTCAGGCATAGTAGGTATTACAGATAACAGAGGGTTTTTCATCTCCTGCTGAAAGAAATGCTCCTTCTTGAAGTAACCTTCATCAGTATCAGCATCTTTATACCCAGATTTCAGAATCAAAGCAAGAACAAGTCCTAAGACAACAAGGGAACCACCTGCAATATTAATACCTGTACCCACAGGAAGGGCCACAAGGATACCCCCCAATACAATGAGTGAAACGAATACAGCAATGTCTTTGACAGAGCGTACTCTGACGAAATTCTTTTCCATTATTATGTTTTATCATTTAGTTATTATTGAATCATTTTCTGTTTTCCCAAATCGGACAAGCCAGTTGGGATTTATCCGGACTAACAAACAGAAATCCACTAAATGATAAGTTTACCAAGACTGATCAACCGATGAGCAGGCTTGATAAAAAAGGAATAAGAGATTAAATTGTTGTTAAGAATGATTTGAAGGGAACCGACATCTGAATCTTTCTCGGTTTTATAGAATCCGCCAATATACCGTTGGGTAGAGGTTATTCTTTTGAGAGAATTTGGTAAACGCTGGTTGTTTGCAAAAGATACATGGCGGGGCGGGAGGCACCATTCTGCTTCAGGAAGCCCAAATCCCGTATCACAAGATACCACATTGGCAGCACTATCTGCTTCCACACTATCTTCAATGGGCATATCAACTTTAGCCGTGCCATCATAGTAGAGCACCGCAAAAATGAATAGAATCAGATATCTAAGCCAATGTTTCACTCCTATCACGGAAATATTTCGGCACAAAATTAGCCTTTATTTCCTAATATAACAAAATCCAGCCCTCATTTACCTGAATCTTTAACAAGTATTTAGAAGCCTGTTGAATTCCTCTCCACATTTCCCTCATTACAAGAATCGTTTTTTTTGCCTTAACTTCTTTATCAATCCGACATCTCCCTGTTCGCCTCGCTCAAGAGCGAAGAACTAAAACCTACCTTTCCTAAGACTTTGTCACTTTCTGTAAGACGGCAAAGCAGACTTGGTTTCTTTACCCCTTCTCGAAACGTAATGCACCCCTTCCTTTATTTATACATTTTTATTTCTTCTCTGGCACATACTTTGCCCCCACTCCTTGTGTATAGACATTATTTACCCAACTGGTCCAATCACAACCAAGCCTGCATATACTTTTTGATAGCATTCGATTCGCTCAATAGTTTGATGAACTCTTGCGCCGAATGTTTTCGATAGACATCTTTCAACATGTGTACACATCCCACCATTTCATTATCAGGTACATCTATAGGAACAGCCTTTACGCCCTGCTTGTTGTATATGGTGGCTTCGGAAAGAACCGTAACCAGCCCGCTCTGCTTGATCAGTTGCAACAAGATATGAACTTCGTTCAACTCAATCATCACACGCAGATTGGTCGGATGCTGCGACAGGATACGTTCGAAGGCATTGCGGGCCTGCAAGCCGCGGGCGGGCAAAGCAATATCGTAAGCAGCTATCTCAGACAACGTCACCCGTTCTTTCTCAGCCAAAGGATGAGACTCATTCACAATGGCAGACAGATGATTATTGAACAGGATATGCGACTCTATCCCGTCATAACTTCGGGTAGGTTTGAAAGCCAACACAAAATCCACCTCATGACGCTCCAGCATCTCCATCAATTCAGCCATAGGCTTATAATAGACATTCAGTTTCACTTGCGGATACAGTTTCATGAAATGGAGCAACGTCTCAGTGAAAATAGGGCTAAAAGTGAATGTCACACCGATGTTCAGTTCTCCAGTCAACAGATGCTGCAAATCATGAATGCGCTCCATGCACGTGTTGGCCATGTGAATAGTGCGCAAAGCCAATGGTAGCAGTTCCTTGCCCGATTCGGTCAGGTAAACAGCATGGCTGTTGCGCTCGAACAGTTGAGTATTCATCTCCTGTTCGAGCTGCCTGATTTGTTGCGACAATGTACTTTGAGTAATGAACAGAGCTTTTGCCGCTTCCGAAAAATTGAGCTTCTCGGCTGCTTTTACAAAATATTTCAATTGTCTGAGTTCCATCTCTGCCAAAAAGTAACAATCAAATCAATCCACTTGTACCCAAAAAGATAAGCATAGTATAGCCAAGTACCAGACCAATGATGCCGATGGTAATACCAACAATTTCCATATCCTTTTGCTTGATGAATCCGGTAGAGTGTGCCAACGCGTTAGGAGGAGTACTGATAGGTAACACCATAGCCAAAGAAGAACCGATGGCAACACCTATCAACAGGGTGCTAACTCCCCCCATAGGAGCTAGCTGAACACTCATGGCCATACCTGCTGTTCCTAAAATAGGCACCAATAAAGCGGCCGTAGCCGTATGCGAAATGAAGTTTGCCATCGCATAACAAATTAATCCCGAACCGACGATAACCACCATGGGCGACCAATTGTCAAACGGAATGGAAGCTACCAACTTTTGGCCAAGTCCTGACTCATTCAACGCTACCCCTAAGGCAAAACCGCCAGCCACCATCCACAGAACACTCCAGTTGATTTCCTCCAAATCGCGCTTGGTGATGACTCCTATCAGACAAAATACTGCCACAGGAATCATAGCCACCACATTGGCATTGACACCCGTTACCTTATCCGTCATCCATAGAAGAATAGTGACAGCAAAAGTAATGTACACTATGATGGAACGCCAATCTTTCTTGGCTTCGCCTTCAATATTCAATTCGATAGTCTTCTGTTTGAAAGGAAAGAGTTTGAGCAACAGTATCCAAGCCAAAAAGAGCATTACCAATGTAAAAGGAATCATGAATGCCATCCATTCACCGAAGCCTATACCTAAATTAAGTCCCTCTGGGTCATTCAAGTATTTCAAGGCAATAGCATTCGGAGGAGTTCCGATAGGAGTACCCATACCACCCACATTAGCGGCAACGGGAATGGCCATGGCAAGAGCAATTTTTCCCTTGCCGTCAGCGGGAAGTACCTTAAGAACTGGAGCCAGGAAAGTAAGCATCATGGCTGCTGTTGCAGTATTGCTCAAGAACATGGAGAATACGGCAGTCACTACCAAAAAACCTAATAAGACGTTCTTCGACTTGGTCCCAAAAGGTTTGAGCAACACACGAGCCAGCATCGTGTCGAGTCCCGTCTTGGTCGCCGCAATGGCCAAGATGAATCCACCAATAAAAAGCATGATGATGGGATCTGCAAAACAGTGCATCAACGATGTATATTTGACAGTTTTCCCTAATCCTTCCACATCGGAGAACAACCATAAACTACTGTCGGACACCGTGAGCAGAAGCAGGGTGACTACAGCCATCGAAGTGGTCCAAGAAGGAACAGCCTCGAACACCCACATCAATGTGGCAAACACAAAGATGGCTATGACACGGTGCTGCACAACAGTCAGCCCTTCGATACCCCACGTTTCAATCGGCATGGCCCACAAACAAAGGGCTACAATGACGGGAATCAGCAAACGGATGATTCGTGACACTTGATTGTCCTTAGACAGACGCTTCTCTTTCTTCTCCTTATGGTAGGTCTCTACCATGTGGAATCCTTGGAATAACTTGAACATTTAAAAAAGAAATAGTTTTTATATAATTATTATGATTGCGTTATCATACAGCGCATTACCAATCTCTTGAAAAGATTTCATCACATACAACCCAACAGTCATACAGCATGAAAGCTCATCCATAAATCCTTTACTTTGCTACGGACAGCCCCTCCTTCTTCCACATCCGGAACCCGGTCATATCCTTTACCAAATTCATTCATCCTCTCTACCAAACGAAACAGGGCAGCCACCATTGCCATCCCCATCAAAAAGTACCAAATATTCATGTTATCTTTCTTATTTAATTAATATACCTTATAAAATGGGGAAGATTCATCGTCACGACGTATCTTTCCCTTGTTTTTTTGCAGACCTGTTGCCTACATCTTATGTATGTTTAAAATTCCGCTGCAAAGGTATGGGTAAATATGGATGTGCCGAAATTTTGGTTTACGAATGTTTCGATGATTGCCATCGGATTTACCGAAAGCAGTAATGGTGTTGCTTGTCTTTCGCCGAACTGAGCCAACGTTGAGAAACAAATAGGAGCCGAATCATGAAGGGATAGAAGTCAGGAAAAAAACAAATCTTCAACAAGTATTTAGAAATGGTTTGAACAACTTTAAATATTTCCCTTACGGAGAAAAAGTTTTTTTCTAACGAGAGAAAAAAATGTGATCTAATGGTGCGTTTCTGAGGCTTTATCGTTATCTTTGCACATCCGTATTAACAATTTAAAGATAAGCCATTATGAAAAAGAAAAGATTCCCAGTACATTTGCCACGATAATTGTAATATTAACGGTTAAAGCAGAATTACAGATGATGCACAGCTGAGTCCCCATCATAGAAGTTCCCTAATAAAGATCTTCAATCAGCGATGTAGATAAACCGGACACATTACACGAGTAACACGGAAATTATTGGTATAAAACTTTTACAACAATTGACATGAATGAATATTTGTTTTTCTTACTCTTTTACATATTGTGGGAAGTTATCCTTTCAATTCCATTTATAATCAAAGCAATACATATGATATTTGGAATAGATTGGTGGGCAAAGAGAGAGTTTAGGCCGCTTACATTCACACTTATCTATTATAGTATACCATTAATGGTAGGATTTATGGGTCGGAAAGGGGGGAATACCGATTCTTATTTGGAATTATACATTTTTTTTCCAAATGTTGCTATTGCCATATCTTTTGCCATATGGATGTTCATTAGCGAAAGGGTCGCCAATTGGTTTTTGGAATACAGGTTAGCAAAAAAAGAACTAATGAAGGGTAGAGATTGGGAAGTCGTAGAAATTCTTGCTAATAATGGTGATGTAAATGCACTGAAAGAATTGGGATTGTACCACATGCAGATGCACTATATCAACATGAAAAATTTATTCAACTTTGAAGATAGGAACAACAGCGAATACAACGAGGCTATCATATGGTTGGAGAAAGCGGCCGTTCATGGAGATCAAGATGCTAAACGCATCGTTTCCATGAAAGACCAACTTTACGATGAAATCACATTGGACGAATCTCTTGAAGAAACTATGAACAGATTGTCAGGTAAAGGCGATGCTGATGTGAAGAACAACTTTGCAAAATGGATAAAATCAGGATTATATCCATATATTTGCATCAGATGCGTATCATTGTTACTCTATTTTGCCATTTTGTCACTCTTTTCAATCATGCTCGAAGTGAAATTTTTTTAATTGCCCTTTGAGTGAAGGGTGTACTTGGCACCACAATCAAGGATATATTCCAAGATTTCCTTGAAACAGGCTTTTACATAGGAAGGGGATGAAATGTAGCTATGGTCGCCAAACTCCTTTAGCAAATGAGCCTTCACGCCCTGCTTGGGGATATTCAGATATGATGCCATAATGTACACTTCGTCGGTATCCATAGTGGCTATGGTGCATTTACTCGGTTCGTAGGAGATCCCTTCGGGGTAATCCCATCCTCCGTCATTTTCATCTAACAGAATAGCAAGGTTACCATTGTCGTCTTCTTCAATGTAGATGCTTGCATAGATTTGAGCATCCTCATCGGATTCCATTACTAGTTGTAGATCTTTCATATCAAAGTTTATTTAGTGACGAGCTACGAGTTGTTCAAAACTCAAGATTAAAAATTAAAAGTTGCCATACGACACGTGACA
The DNA here is from genome assembly GCA_017517605.1 of Bacteroidaceae bacterium. Taxonomy (GTDB): domain Bacteria; phylum Bacteroidota; class Bacteroidia; order Bacteroidales; family Bacteroidaceae; genus Phocaeicola_A. The sequence continues at coordinate 12,376 of JAFWYQ010000086.1, read as the reverse complement.
ACTTTTAATTTTTAATTCTTATATCGTTATCGCTATCGTCAAGGTTCAAGCCCCCTCCGGCACATACTTCGCCCCTACCACAAGGCGGTCACCTGAGAGGTCCACCTCAAAGAGGTTGGGGATGCGGATGTAGTGACCCACATCCTTGTGGCTATGAACAGACATCAACCACTTGCCTTCGAGGGTCTGGAAAAGCATACCGTGACCGAAGTTCGGTGGAGTGATAGGCTCTGCCTCGTGCACCCATGGGCCGTCCAATGTGCCACTCTCGGAATAGACCACTCCCTGTGTATAGACATTATCGACCCAGCTGGTCCATATCATACCCAAGCGTCCGGTGCCGGTCTTGAACAGGTACGGTCCGTCGGTCACTTTGTTGGGGCGCACCTTGCCGTCCTCCACTTCGCGACTCCAGGGACACGAGCTGGCGCGGAACATCAGTTTGCCTTCGCCGATGGAGCCGCTCAGGTCGGGCTTCAGCTCTATCTTCTCCATCGTGCCATCCCAATTCTGCAACCATTCTCCACAATAGACCATGTAAGGTTTGCCGTCGGTATCTACCCAGAAGGTACCGTCCAGCGTCGGCTGGTTGTCGGGCAAGTAAGTCGGGTCGGCCATCGGGCGGTAGGGGCCTTCAGCCTTGTCGCTCACGAGCACGTGGCTGGCACGGCGGGGGATGACGTTGCCACGCACGGTGTCAATCTTGATGGCTTCGTTGGTGAAGGTGGCAAAGTAGTAGTATTTCCCTTTATACTCGTGCAACTCGGCGGCCCATATCTGCGGACGCTTTCCCATCCACGAAGCAGTGTCTGTCAAGGCCACGCGGTAAGGACCTTCCCACAGGGCCAAATCCTTACTCTTCCACAATAGTCCGCCCGTACCGGTCATGTAATACATGTTGGTCTTCTTGTCGGCCAAGATGCAGGGGTCACTCAAGCGGATGCTATCCAGAGGGATATCCGTACGGAAGCGACGCGTCTTTTCGGGTTGTTCACTCTGAGTCTGCTCAGCAGCACTCGTTTTGTTCGTTTGCACGCAGGCGGTAAAGGCCATCAGCAGGCAGGCCGCCCATAGGATCTGGTTCTTTTTCATGATATAGTTGGGGATTTATTAAATTAAAAGTTTCGCAGGCTCAACTTTCTTGTAGATAAAGGGAGTTAAAGGGAGACATCGCTTCGCTCTCTTGGGAGATAAAGGCCAATAGTCTTTCAAGTGACAAGCTACGAGCTACAAGTGACGAGTTTTGTGCCTCAGGGCACTTGTAGCTTGTAGCTGATAACTCGAAACTTTTACATTTGGTCTTTATCTCCATTTATCTCCTTCTATCTCCCTTTATCTACATAATTTATACTTGCGAAAGTTGAGTCAAATCACCTCCTCACATTCCACATGCTGGCCGTTCCACCCGAGCCGACGAGGACGTCGATGTTGGCCCCCTCCTTCTTCTCAATGATTTCCCAGGCACGCAGTTGGATGAACTGGTCGGTGCTCAAGCCCAGCTCCTTCTGATAAGCCTTGTCGGCAATGGCACGCTGGCGCTCGGCAGCCTCGCGGGCCACCAGCATCTCGCGGCGCGACTCCTCGGTGCGCTTGGCCTGGTTGGCGGCTGCTGTGCGGTCCATCTCCTCTTTCTGCGGACCGTTGGGGATGGCGCGTCCCACAATCACGTTCACCACTCTGATGGGCAGTTCGCGCTCCTTCGACAGGGCGGCAATGTGGTTCACCATGTCCTTCTTCACCATCAGGTTGATGCTGTCGAGCACTTCGCGGTTCGACATCAGGTCAAACGGATTGTAGCGCGAAATGTAACTGCGCACCGTGTTGCGGTAGGTCTCCTGTATCACATTGGTGTACCAGTCGGAGCCATACAACTCTATCAGCAGAGGCGATTTGTTGTCAATCACCTGCAACTGTATCTGGGTGTTGAAGTCCAGCAGGGTGTTGTCGTTCGATGTCACATCCTCCAGATTCTCATCGTACTTCTGGGGCACCATCGACACATATACGTTCTCGGTTGAGAACCACACCCATTCCGAACCTGTCTCTACCGGCGTGGGGTCAACTCCCTCTTTACCAAAGAAATAAGGTTTGTGTATCAACACAGCTTCCGTTCCCGCATTGGGAGTCACACGGTGACACGATGTCAGGCCGGCACACAGCAACAGGCCCGTAGCCAAACATGAAAAAAGCTTTCTCGTCTTCATATTCTCTCTTATTCTTAATAACTTGTTATACTTATTCGCATTATCTGCGACACAAAAGTACAGATTCAGTAGCATTTGACAAAGAAAATCCTACATTTTTTTCGTCACTCTTATGCAGAAGCGGAAATATCTTAAGCCGAAAATCGGTTTTGCCACACAGAAAAACCAGTTTGCCCCTTGCATTTTTTAATCAGAGTAAAGAGAGAAGTTTAATCAGCAGTGTTGATTATATAATCAGCAGTGCTAATCACATAATCATCACTGCTGATTACATGATTAGCACTGCTGATTAAAGTTTTGACTAAAGGCAAACTGAAAAAAGAGCAAGGCAAATGGATTTTTCTGTTGGGCAAAAGTAGAAATGTGGTTAAGGGCTTTCTCGGCCAAGAATTATTTAACACTTCTTAATGGTGCACATTTGAAACTTATTCGTTTACTTTGCAAAAAGATTCATTCCGGAATGAAAACCAAAGAAACTACATGCACCCACGACACTGCTGATTTTGAAAAGGTCGTGCAGAGAATCCGTCACTGGCTGCTACAGACGGCCATCGGCTATCTGCACGATGCTGACGAGGCGGAGGATGCCGTGCAAGAGGCCCTGATGCGCTGCTGGACAGTGCGCCAACGGTTGAGGAAGATGGACGAATTGCCGCCCTTTGCCATGCGGGTACTGAAGAACTTGTGTACCGACCTGTTGCGCCAACGCACCTGGCCGGTCGGGACAATGGAGGAAGACGAAAGTCCATCGCCGGAGGTCCGACTGATAAACCGGGAGCAGCAGGACTGGATGATGGAGTGCCTGAAACGGTTACCTACTGGTGCACGTGCCGTATTGCAGATGAAGGGCATCGACGGACTGTCGTACCAAGAGATGGCTGCCATCTTGGGCACCACCGAGGCCACTGTCCGCGCTAAAGTGGCAAAGGCGAGACAAAAACTTTGGGAAATCTACCACAAAAGAAAATGAAAGGAAATGAATGCTATGGACAAAAGATTGAAAGAACATATCGATAAGCTGCTCCGCCTCTACGACGAAGCACGCACCACCGACGAACAGGAGATGGAACTGGCCGACTTCTTCAGCCAACCGCACGACACCCTGCCGGAGGAATGGGAAAGATATGCGGCACTGTTCACGGCCTTTGCCGGAAGTGAATCCCTCTTCAGCGAAGCGGAGTTGGAGGCTATGGCCGCTCCCCGCACAAGCAGAAGACTTTGGCCTTGGTTGATGGGGGCTGCCGCCACCGTTGCCCTGCTTGTCGGCCTCTTCCTACACCAGCCGCACACCACGGAGGCATCCGATTACTTGGCCACCAATGAACAACCGATACCCGATATGGAAGAGTTGGGCATTACCACGGTGGATAGTGCTTTGATAGGGCGCATAGCGGGGCTTGACATTGTCCCCAATTCGGCATATTTGGGGGATTCGAAAAATGTCATGCGGTTGGGAGGAGATTGTCCCCAACCGGCAGAGAGCGTCACCGCTCATTCGGATTCAAACAAGATTGAGTGCATGGATGGAATAAAGGATGTCATGGTCGCTAAGGCCGAACCTAAGACCGAGCCAGCCCCTACCATATCTCCTTCAGACGAGGTGAGGATAGGACAGACCCAAATGAAGAAAACTGCACCCCAATTGACGTTCAATACCCCGACGTTAGACGTGGATAAGGTGTTCACGCCAAAGGACAGTACTTCTCAGAGCCTTGTTCCCAAACTTGACATTGTATTCAACTCATCCGAGTTAGGAAATACAAATATTGCCATGCGATTGAGAGGAGGAATTAAAGAGAAAAGAGGAACCCGCCTAAGCAATGCCGACCCCGATTCTCTTTTGACATTATTATGTGTCTCTGTTAATGGCGAATTGTTCCTTGACTCATTGAATTTCCTCGCAACACTCCACAAGGATGAAATACGTGACTATTTCCTGTCTCAAGGAAAAGTTTTCGATGACATTGACATATGGCTTATCAAAGAGGACTCTACTATCATTAGCAAATATGGCTGGTTGCCTAAAAGTAAAGGGAAACATGTGCTCATGGAAATTACACTAAAGGAGGAGGGCTATTTAGCAGAATCCGAAATATTTCCCGATTTCGATAAAGCATCACAGGAAAATTCTATGGAGTTTTGTGGTTTAGGTGAGTCACCTCTGAAAAGAACAGAAGAATCTCCCGAATACTTGGCCATTACCAAACAACCGACACCCAATGTGGATAAGCCGTTCATGCCAAAGGACAGCAGCTTGTCGCAATTCACAGGTGCTCTCAATAACAGCCCCGACACTGCCATATCAAAATCAAGAGGCACTATGTCATTCGGGCATCAGCACAGAGAGGAAGAGACAATCCCTGCATACGTCGTATCAGTAAACGGAGAATTGCTCCCCGACTCGATGAACTACCTTGCAACTCTATCCCTTAACAAAATCCGTGAATATTTTCTGTCTCGTGGGGAAGTTGTCGAAGACTTCGATTATAGGGTTGTCAAAGACGAGACAGAACGACAAAAGTACATCGAAAGAGCAAAAGGGAAACATACTATTGTCGAATTACGGATAAAGACGAAACCCTTAAAGTTGGACATGACCGCTGCTGACAGCAGTTTGATAGGGCGCAGAGCGGGGCTTGATACCGTCTCTGCCCACTCGGACTCAATCGGAAGTGCACACATGAAAGAAAAAATCAAAGTGCCAGACTCTTTGTCTGTTAAATAACAATAAAAGAACGCATTTACATTAATAATTACCTATATTTGCACTCACATTAACAAACTAATGAGAATTATCATGAAAAGAGTATTTGTCATCATTGCGTTGCTCACTACCACGCTGTTGGCAGGACAAGCCGCCAAGAAGGATAAGATTATCGAAAAGAAAGAAGGAAGCATCACCTTTGTGGTGGATGAAGGACTGGAACCTATCCAGAGAGATCAATATTATCACCTCAGGCTGATGGATGGGAAGAAATTGGCCAAACAAATTCTCTCTACCGCTGAATCCCCTGGTGAACCGAACATCGTAGCCACCAGCTTTGCCGACGAGCAGAATCTGCGATCTTTCGGTAAGAAGGACGCTTTCTTCCGTACCGTAGTGAAAGCTTATGCCAACCACCAGTCGCTTGTGCTTTCGCCCGACATGATATGGTTGCTCATCAGCCAAGGCTTTGCCCGCTACGTGAATGCCCATCCCGAGGAGCTGCGTCCCCAGTTGGTTGAGCACGATGGGAAGATGGACTTGGTGGTAATAACACCCGAAGAACTGCTGACAGGCAATCCCGATTGGGAGAAAATCATGGGCGACTTCTCCGACTCTATCCAGAAGTACACGAAAGGGGACATCGCAAAGACCATCGCCGCCGACTTCACCACCACCACACCGGTGACACGTATCGCTTCGGAAATCACGCTGATGGAGAGTGTGAAGTCCTACTTCGAGTACGTGGTCATGTACATTGCGTGCGGCATCCCCAGTGTGACACTCCAAGGTACACCCGAAGACTGGCAACTGGTACTCGACAAAGCCAAACGCCTGAAGCCGTACGGCCTGACGGAATGGATAGAGGAACTGGAACCGATTCTGACAGAGTTTGTCCGCACTGCCAAGGGGAAGCCTGACCAGCTCTTTTGGCAAAGGATGGTCAAGGAGGTGCGGCTTCCCAAGCTGAAAGGCGGAGGTTGCTCTTTCGACAAACCGACCGAACTGGACGGATGGGTGCTGAAACTGTTCCCCAACGAACAGGGGGTGACACTGGACAAGATACCCCACACCCAAAATATGCCGGCCGACCACGTGCGGGTGGATTTCAAATACCAGATTATAGACCCTGTACAAGGAAGCGTGGCCCGCGAGACCCCCATGGAACTGTGGGCCGGCTTCATCGGTGCCGAAGAAGACACCATAGCCAACACACTGATGCCGAAAATCGGCTGGCTCGTACGCATCAACGATGAGGAGAACATCCTCAACGACCTCCAGAAGAAGGAGAGCGAAAGAGGAGCGATACACCTCCGCATCAAAGAGGTTCCCACAGTGCTTGCCCAACTGAATCGCATCAAACGTCTGATTCTCGACTTCACCGGTAAAGTGGTCCTTCCCACATGGATGGACAAACTGACCATCGAGAACTTTACCATCTCCGGCACGATGACCGAAGAAGAGGAGGCCGCCATCATGAAGCGATTCCCGAAGGCCTACATCCAAAACCAAAAGAGCAAGATGACTCCCGCAGCCATCGAGAAGCTAAAAGCATTTGAATTTCAACCAACAGAGTTAGAACTTTACAACCGTATTACACAATAAAAGGAAAACAGGGAGTACAAGCCCCTACTCATTCCGCTAATATCAAAGGACGCGGGGAGCAAAAACAGACGTAGTTTTTGCTCCCCGCTTCGTAAATGATAGAAATTCGTCGCATTTTCGTCTATTTTGCTTCCTAAAAGTTGCTTTTTAGCAATATTCCATTTACCTTTGCTCCCGAGAAAAGACTCAGGTTCTGTATTTAATAAGGAATCATCATATTAATTTAAATCATATCATTATGCGAAAAACTTTATTGTCTATCGTTATGCTGTGTGCTGCCACATTCGGCTTCGCACAGTTCGGAGGCGGTTTTGGAGGCTTTGGCGGCTTCCAGGCTCCGCAAACAAATCTTGAGACTTCACAAGAGTGGAAGGATGTCAACTACGTCGGCGACGGCCAAGTTTACCACAACTGCGACATCTATCTTCCCAAACAGGAGAAGGAGAGCTACCCCGTAGTGATTCACATCTACGGAAGTGCCTGGTTCAGCAACAACAGCAAGGGTGCAGCCGACCTCGGCACCATCGTGAAGGCATTGCTCAATGCCGGTTATGCCGTAGTGTGCCCCAACCACCGCTCAAGTGGAGATGCCGCATGGCCTGCACAGTTACACGACATCCGTGCCGTCATCCGCTTCGTTCGCGGTGAGGCCAAGAAGTACAAGTTCGACACCTCGTTCATCGCTACCAGCGGATTCTCTTCAGGTGGTCACTTGGCATCTACTGCCGCCACTACCAGCGGTCTGAAACAGACCAAGGTGGGAAGCTACGAAATCGACCTCGAAGGAAATTTGGGTAACTACACCAACGAGAGCAGTGCCGTGAATGCAGCCTGTGACTGGTCGGGTCCCGTCGACCTCACCGCCATGGATTGCGGCGAAGCCATGTCTATGGGCGCAAACAGCCCCGAAGATATGCTGCTGAAGTCAAAACTCTCTGAAGAGCCCGACAAGTACCACAGCTTGAGCGCCACTTACTACGTGGATGCCAACGACCCTCCCCTCATCATCTTCCACGGCAAGAAGGACAACGTGGTTCCCTGCTGCCAGGGTGAGAAATTTTACGAACTGCTGAAAGCCGCCGGCGTGAAGACCGAAGCAACCTTCGAGCCCGAAGGCGGACACGGCATGGGTATGTACTCTGAAGAGAACTTGAACAAGATGGTGAATTTCCTCAACGCCGCACAGAAGGGTGGCGCAGCCAAGGGCGAGCCGAAGTCACGCATCGTAGAAGACGGTGGTACCGGTGCTTACAAGGCTATTATGAAGGAGGATTTCAGTCTGCCCGAACACACAATCTTCGTTCCGCAAGACCTCTCTGCCTTCAATAAGAAGAACCCTCTGCCCGTACTCGTATGGGGCAACGGTGCCTGTGCAAACTCTCCTCACGAACACATCAACTTCCTCAACGAGATAGCCTCTCACGGCTACATCGTACTGGCTACCGGCGTTATCCCCATGGAAGGCGGATGGCACAGAGGCCCGATGTCGAGAACCGAACAGCAGATTGAGTCTATGGACTGGGCCATCGCACAGAATGCTGACCCCGCTTCACCCTACTACCAGAAGATTGATGTGAAGAACATCTGCGTGGCAGGTATGTCATGCGGCGGTTTGCAATCACTCTACAACTGTGCCGACCCGCGCATCAAGACTCTGATGATCTGCAACAGCGGCCTTTTCAACCAACAGAACGCCAGCCAGGCTGTAGGCGGAATGCCGATGCCTCCAAAAGAGAAGCTGAAGGAAATCCACACCCCCATCATGTATATGCTCGGCGGTGAGTCTGACATCGCTTACGGCAACGGTATGGACGACCTCAAGCGCATCGAGCACGTTCCCGCCTGCGCCACCAACCTCCCCGTTGGCCACGGTGGCACATACGCCCAACCTCATGGTGGCGAATACTCTATCGTAGCCCTCGCTTGGCTCGATTGGCAGTTGAAGGGCGACAAGAAAGCCTCTAAGATGTTCGTCGGCAAGGATTGCGAAATCCTCAAGCGCAAGGACTGGAGCATCGACAAAAATGCCGCTTTCAGTAAATTGAAATAACAGATGTCGCCCCGTTTTTGATTAAAGGTTCAAAGTTCAAGGTTCAATCCATATTATTACTCCTTGAACTTTGAACCTTATATTAATTATCCACCACATCGGGATTGAAAAACATGTAGTATAAAGAAAGGGAGTCCCTCCCCATAAAAGAAGCAGAAATTGAATACCCGCAATTCCTATCTCGTTTCGCGCGCTTTCAAGAATTACTTTTGGGCATCTCTACTATCATCAGCAACCATACAGGCAACAATGACAGTGGATGCAATTGTTGTGGGAAATTACATAGGAGTAGAAGCACTGTCGGCCATCAACCTAATGATGCCAATAACCTTATTGGTTACCGCGCTGAGCACGTTGATAGGCTTAGGCCCTTCCATCATGGCCGCAAAGGCCATCAGCAACCGAAATTACGGGAAAGTGAACATGATCTTCACATCTGCCATCTGCCAAGGGGTAATTATTGGATTGATAGTAGCAGCAAGCATCAGTCTCTTTTCAGTGGAAATCGCCACACTGCTGTGTCACGATGCGCAAATCTATCCATACCTTGTGGACTACCTACAGGTGATTCCTTGGGGATTTTGTTTGACCATCCTCACTTTCTCATTCGTAAGTTTGGTGGAAACCGACGGACATCCTCAGTTGGCCACCAAGGCTCTATTTGTAGGAAGTCTCACCAACATCATATTGGACATATTCTTCGTTCAAGTATGTGGATTGGGCATACAGGGAGTAGCTTGGGCCAATATCGTGAACAATATATTTGTGATTGTATTCTTCTTACTACGTTTCCGGAGCGAGAGAGTCTCGTATCATTGGTTGTGGCCTAACAAGAATATTGTCAACGTCACCTCAGCAGGAATGAAGGAGGGATTACCAATGATGGTGAACGATTTGATATACAGCCTAATGCTCTTCCTGCTGAACAACCTTATATTGGTAACCTATGGTTCCCAAGGACTATTCTTTTGGTCGATCTGCATACAATTATTGTTACTATCCATGGTGGTGGTAGACGGCGCCGAGGGAGCTTTGCTATCCATAGGTAGCATGTTAGCAAGCGGCAACGACAAAAATGGTTTCCGCATATTCGTCCGTCAGTTGGTGGTGGCCATTTCTGCCATAGTACTGCTAATGACTATTCTCATATGGCTATTTCCTGAAGAAATAGCCCAAATATTCAGCGAAGAATCCAATGACTTGACCGGATGGAACACCGCAGTCAGAGTGTTTTCCCTTATGCTATTGCCTTATGCGCTGAATGTATTCATGCGAAGTTTTTTCCATGTGCTCGGTTATAGGTTCATAGGAGTATTATTCACATTAGCACAATTGGTAACCATGGTGAGCAGCCTTTGGGTGACAGCCCATTGGAAACCACAAGCAGTATGGTGGAGTTTTCCTATATCGGTCAGCTTGCTATCATTAATTCAGTTTGGTGTACTCTGCTTGCTATATAAACGTAGACAAAAAGGCTACAACATACTGACGGGTATCGAAACAGATAAGGTATCCATCGACCTATCGGTAGGATACACAACAGATGACGTGCTACAAACCATTGATCAAGTGTGCAATTTCCTAAAACAACATCATGTTTCGCCCCAAACCATCATGTGCGTAAACATCTGTTGTGAAGAACTGATGCTCAACATTGTACGCTATCAGCCTCACAAGCGCAATCCCTATATGGACTTGCACGTGGCTGTGACAGAGAACAAGGTAACATTAGTACTGAAGGATGCAGGTCATCCCTTTAACCCTGTGATATCGGTGCACGACGTTAGTCTACAGGATACTACTGAATCGCATCTGGGACTAATGGTGGTAAATAGTGTATGTACCACTCTTACTCACAAATATATGTATGGACAAAATGTGGTATTTGCAGAGTTTAGTAAATAAAATAGCAGAAAAGATATTGATGTCCTTGCATAAGCATGACAAAGAACGGGTCTAATGCAACGTATCTTGTTTGGTATTGTCAGCGCAGATTACAGTGTTCATTCATGTTAGCCGACCTCGTTGTAAGTGCACTCAAGCTATGACACCTATGTAAGTGGCGATATTGGTCACTTCTTCGATAGCCACAAAATGGATTAGTGCGCAGATTCCGTATAATTATCATGCTACATATACTAACTAGGCTGATGCTAGCAGTAACGATGTGGTTATGCAGATAGTGACAGTAGGTCTCATTATCGGTATGGTACTAGATTCTGTTGCAAAGACATCCACACCAATCGTTTTATTTTCTTTGCATTTTACACCTATCCCTTTGTTATCTCGTAGAATCTGCCTAACTTTGCGCACCTATGATACGCAGACAAAAACAAAGTGTATGGAAATCGATTGATTGGATGACATTCCTGCTCTACCTGACACTGGTGACGTGCGGATGGTTCAGCATCTGTGGCGCCAGCTACACGTATGGCGAGACGGATCTCTTCAGTTTTGACAGCCGCTCGGGCAAACAGCTCGTGTGGATAGGCTGTTCGTTAGGTATCGGTGGAATCCTGCTGATACTGGAAGAGAAGGTATACGAGGTGCTGGCCTACCTGTTCTATGCCGTCATGATGGTGCTGCTGCTGGTGACTCCCTTTTTAGCACGCGACATCAAAGGCTCACTCTCGTGGATAAGCCTCGGTCCCATAAGTTTGCAGCCTGCCGAGTTTGCCAAATATGCCACGGCACTTGCTTTGGCCAAAATGATGAGCACCTATGGATTCACGTTGGATAAAGGGAAGGACTTTATCCGTGCCGTTGCCCTGATACTGCTGCCCATGCTACTGATTGTCATGCAGAAAGAGACTGGGTCGGCCTTGGTGTATGCCGCCTTCTTCCTGGTGCTCTACCGCGAAGGCATGTCGGGCGCCATCCTTTTTACGGGAGTGGCAGCTGTGATATATTTTGTGGTAGGCATCCGATATGGTGAGGAACTGCTGTGGGACACACCCACCTCAATAGGGCGTTCGGTGGTGCTAAGCCTCGTCCTGCTGTTCAGCACAGCCATGACATGGATTTATGGCCGATGGTGGAAACCTGTAAAAAAGATGCTTATAGGCGCAGTAGGAGTAACCGGTATCGGAATTCTCATCTCGGAATACCTCTACCCCTTCGACCTGACCATCCTATTGGTGGCTGAATGCTTTGCAATAGTAGGATATTTGCTCTACTTGGCATTGATGGAACGAAGCAAGAAGTTTGCCCTGATAGCCCTCTTTGCCTTAGGTTCAGTAGGTTTCCTCTACTCATGCAACATGGTGTTCAACAAATTGGGCGACCACCAGCGCGAACGCATCGAAGTGCTACTGGGCATGAAGGACGACCCCAAAGGAGCAGGCTACAATGTAAACCAATCAAAAATAGCCATCGGGTCAGGAGGATTACATGGCAAAGGTTTTCTGAATGGCACACAAACGAAACTAAAATACGTGCCCGAGCAAGACACCGACTTCATCTTCTGCACCGTGGGCGAAGAGATGGGGTTCGTCGGCTCGTCGGCCGTCCTGCTGCTGTTCATGGTCTTCATCCTACGCCTGCTCTATCTGGCCGAAAAGCAGAACCATGCCTTTGGCCGCATCTACGGCTACTGCCTGGTCAGCATCTTCCTGTTTCACCTGTTCATCAATGTAGGCATGGTGTTGGGACTGACCCCAGTGATAGGCATCCCACTGCCCTTCTTCAGCTACGGCGGCTCATCGCTATGGGGATTCTCCCTGCTCCTCTTCACCTTCCTAAGGGTGAATGCAGAATATAATAAAAAGAGACTATAGCCCCCCCCCTTAAAGGCCTTAAGAACCCTAAGGACCC
>JAFWYQ010000085.1 GCA_017517605.1 Bacteroidaceae bacterium | reverse complement strand
CCGTATCCGCTTTGCCATCCGCATTTGATGACGGTGGCATTTCCTGTGGCATACACCGGTGTGCCCGTGTTGGCCGAGAAGTCCATGCCGTGGTGGAATTTCACCGTCTTGTAGATGGGGTCAATGCGTCGTCCGTATCCCGATGCCGTATATTTCAGGTCTTTGTTCGATACGGGTTGTATGGCGGGGATGCATTGCAAGCGTTCGTCATTCTGCTTGCATAAGGCAATGATTTCGTCGTACGATTTGGATTGGATGTACAATTGGCGCTTCAGGAAATCGATTTTTTGAGAGTTCTCTATAATCATGTCTGCATTGGCCATATCTTCCAGATGCTCATACCGGTTGATGTTTCCATTGCCCGATTTCCGTATATAGGGTGATATGGGGTCGGTTTGCAGGATTACGCGGTAAAGGTTGTCGTCGCGTTGTTGCAAGTCCTCCAGCACTCCCAGTGCTTCGTCCAGTTGATGCGAAAGCACTTCGTATCGTGCTTCCAGCTCAGAGTTTTCGATGCGGAGGGCATTTTCGGAAGGAGTACCCAGAAACCAATATAGCCCTCCGAAAAGAATCACCAATATTCCTGCCGCATAAAAGATGCGTTGCAAAATGCCGAGTGTCCGTTGGCGTGGGGTGGATTTGGCGCGTTCGTAGTTGCTCGTCTCCGGATTATAGATATAGTATTCTTTTCGCATATATTTTCTCCAATTTTAGGTGAAAAGGACTTATTTACACCTATCTTGATTAACTTTTATCCAATTATGGGTGCAAAAATACGAAAAAGAGCGTATCTTTGCAAATCATTTTTCAGAAATTAAAATTTATACGTATAATATATGTTGACAGCAAACGAAATCAGAGACTCGTTCAAGAGTTTTTTTGAGTCGAAAGAACACTTGATTGTTCCCTCGGCTCCTATGGTGGTTAAGGACGACCCCACATTGATGTTTACCAATGCCGGTATGAACCAGTTCAAGGATATTATCCTCGGTAATGCACCTGCCAAGAGCAAGCGTGTGGCCGACTCGCAGAAGTGTCTGCGTGTAAGTGGAAAGCACAACGACCTGGAGGAGGTAGGACACGACACCTATCATCATACCATGTTTGAGATGCTTGGCAACTGGTCGTTCGGTGACTATTTCAAGAAGGAGGCTATCAGTTGGGCATGGGAGTATCTGGTGGATGTATTGAAATTGAATCCCGAGCACCTCTATGCAACGGTATTTGAAGGAAGTCCAGAGGAAAACCTCGGACGCGATGACGAGGCTGCAAGCTATTGGGAACAATATTCGCCCAAAGACCATATTATCAATGGTAACAAGAAGGATAACTTCTGGGAGATGGGAGATACAGGTCCTTGCGGACCTTGTTCAGAGATTCACATCGACCTCCGTCCTGCTGAAGAGCGTGCCAAGGTAAGTGGACGCGACCTCGTAAACCACGACCACCCGCAAGTGATTGAAATATGGAACCTCGTGTTCATGCAATACAACCGCAAGGCAGACGGTTCGCTCGAAGGGCTTCCCGCCAAGGTGATTGATACAGGTATGGGATTCGAGCGTCTTTGCATGGCTCTGCAAGGCAAGACTTCGAACTATGATACCGATGTCTTCCAGCCCATTATCCGTGCCATCGCCCAATTGGCAGGCATCAACTATGGCGCCGCCCGCGAAAGCGATGTGGCCATGCGCGTGATTGCCGACCACATCCGTACCATTGCCTTCTCTATCACCGATGGCCAGCTTCCCTCAAATGCCAAGGCCGGATATGTTATCCGTCGTATCTTGCGCCGTGCCGTCCGATATGGTTATACATTCCTCGGACAGAAGGAGGCATTCATGTACCGTCTTTTGCCTGTATTGATTGACAATATGGGTGGTGCATATCCCGAATTGAAGGCTCAGCAGACACTTATCGAGAAGGTGATGAAGGAAGAGGAAGAATCCTTCCTCCGCACTTTGGAAACAGGTATCCGCCTGCTCGACAAGGTGATGGCCGAAGTGAAGGCAGCCGGCAAGACCGAAATCAATGGTGTGAATGCCTTTACCCTTTATGATACATACGGTTTCCCTCTCGACTTGACAGAGTTGATTTGTCGCGAAAATGGCTTGACCGTAAACATCGACGAGTTCAACATCCAGATGCAACAACAGAAGGAGCGTGCACGCAATGCCGCTGCCGTGGAGACAGGCGACTGGGTGACCTTGAAGGAAGGCGACACCGAGTTCGTCGGCTACGACTATACCGAATACGAAACCAGCATCCTCCGCTACCGTCAGGTGAAGCAGAAGAATCAGACACTCTATCAGATTGTGCTCGACAAGACACCTTTCTACGCCGAAAGTGGTGGTCAGGTAGGTGATACCGGTGTGTTGGTAAGTGAGTTCGAAACCATTGACATCGTTGATACCAAGAAGGAAAATAACCTTCCTATCCATATTGCCAAGAAATTGCCCGAACATCCTGAGGCGCCGATGATGGCTTGTGTGGATACTGACAAACGAGTTGCTTGTGCAGCCAACCACTCATGTACCCACTTGATTGACGAGGCTTTGCGCGAAGTGCTGGGCACACATGTAGAGCAGAAGGGTTCGTTGGTAACTCCCGAAAGTCTCCGTTTTGACTTCTCGCACTTCCAGAAGGTGACTGACGAAGAAATCCGCAAGGTAGAGCATTTGGTAAATGCCAAGATTCGTGAGAATGTACCCTTGACCGACCATCGCGATTTGCCTATCGAACAAGCCAAAGAACTTGGTGCTATCGCCCTCTTTGGCGAGAAGTATGGCGACCGTGTACGTGTTGTACAATTCGGTTCTTCGGTAGAATTCTGTGGAGGTACTCACGTATCGGCTACCGGTAAAATTGGTATGGTGAAGATTATCTCAGAAAGTAGTGTTGCTGCAGGCGTACGCCGTATCGAAGCCATCACGGGTGAAAAGGTTGAGGCTATGCTCGATGCTATCCAAGATACTATGGCCGATTTGAAGGCTCTCTTCAACAATGCCCCCGACTTGAAAGCTGCCATCCGCAAGCATATTGAAGAAAATGTAGGCTTGAAGAAGCAGGTGGAAGATTTTATGAAGGAGAAGGAAGCTGAGGTGAAGAACCGCCTTATTGCTGAGGCCAAGGAAATTGGTGGTATGAAGGTGGTAAAAGCCATTCTTCCTATGCCTGCTGATGCAGTAAAGAATATCGCTTTCCAGGTGCGTCAGGCAATCTCCGAAAAACTCCTTTTTGTCGCAGGAAGTGTTAACGAAGGCAAGCCTATGCTTACCGTAATGATTAGCGATGACCTCGTGGCTGCTGGTCTTAAAGCCGGTGCTTTGGTGAAGGAAGCTGCCAAACTTATCCAAGGTGGCGGTGGTGGCCAACCTCATTTCGCTACTGCTGGTGGTAAGAATCCTGAAGGAATTATCTCTGCAGTAGAAAAGGTCGTTGAGTTGGCACAAGGGTAAGTATCTTTAATTATCCTATATACGGAAATTGAAAATTCTTAACTGTATAAGAAGGGTGGGGGTACCTTGATTGGTACTCCCACTCCTTTTATTATATATGTATAAAAGGGATTTTTGCTTCGATTTTTCATATTTCTATAATATATCTTTGTTCATATGAATTTTATTCATATTTTTGCGCTCAATTTCCTTTGTGATAATTTTATGTAGCGATTAACTGACAAAATGCAACAAGCAAATTATATCATTGAGGTTCAGAATGTGTCGAAATACTTCGGAGAGAAGGTGGCGCTGGACAACATTAATTTGAAAGTTAAGAAGGGAGAGTTTGTAACCATCCTCGGCCCTTCTGGGTGTGGTAAGACAACGCTTCTGCGTCTGATTGCCGGATTTCAAACAGCATCAGAAGGCGAGATTCGTATCAGCGGACAGGAGATAACGCAGACACCTCCACACATGCGACCGGTGAATACTGTATTTCAGAAGTATGCATTGTTCCCCCATTTGAATGTGTATGACAATATTGCTTTCGGCCTTAAACTGAAGAAATTGCCTGCTTCTGTGATTGAAAAGAAGGTGAAGAGTGCGTTGAAAATGGTAGGAATGACCGACTATGAGTATCGCGATGTGGATTCTCTCTCGGGTGGTCAACAGCAGCGTGTAGCCATCGCCCGTGCCATTGTAAACAATCCCGAAGTGCTCCTGTTGGACGAACCTTTGGCTGCTCTTGATTTGAAGATGCGCAAAGACATGCAGATGGAGTTGAAGGAATTGCATAAATCGCTTGGTGTAACATTTGTTTATGTAACGCACGACCAGGAAGAGGCTTTGACCTTGAGCGATACCATTGTTGTAATGAGCGAAGGAAAGATTCAGCAGATAGGTACTCCTATCGATATCTATAATGAACCCATCAACTCCTTTGTGGCCGATTTTATTGGCGAAAGCAATATCCTTAATGCTACGATGCTGAAGGATAAACTTGTCAGCTTTGCAGGTCACGAATTCGAATGTGTAGATGAAGGTTTTGGCGAAAATACTCCCGTGGATGTGGTTATCCGTCCCGAGGATATCTATATTTTTGAACCTTCGGATGCGGCGCAACTTCGTGGTAAAGTGACAAGTTGTATCTTCAAGGGGGTACACTATGAAATGTTGGTTCAGACAGAGGATGGCTATGAGCTGATGGTGCAGGATTACAATTGCTTTGAAGCCGGTCGCGAAGTAGGATTGCTGGTGAAGCCTTTTGATATACACGTCATGAAGAAGGAACGTACATGCAATACCTTTGAAGGACATTTGGTTGATGAAACTCATGTTGAATTCCTTGGTCGCGAGTTTGAATGTCTGCCCGTGAAGGATATCGAGTCAGGAGCAACAGTACAGGTTGAGGTTGATTTTAACCGTGTGACTCTTCAAGATAACGAAGAGGACGGTATGCTTACGGGCGATGTAAACTTTATACTTTATAAGGGTGACCATTATCATCTTACCGTGCGTTCTGATTGGGATGAGGATGTCTATGTCGACACCAACGATGTGTGGGATGATGGCGACCGCGTAGGTATAACGATTGCACCGGAAGATATTAGAGTGGTAATGAATTAATAACAGACTAATCCCGCCTTCTCTAAGGGGAGAGTGTAGATAATTAAAAAGAACCTTTTACTCCTCCCTCATTCAGAAGTAATTCGGGAAACAGAGCTATATAAAGAACTCATGCTCAACAAACTTTCTCAATTTTTCATGCGTCGCAGAAGTTGGTCGATACCTTATGCCATCTTCCTGCTTGTGTTTGTGGTTGTGCCTTTGGTGCTCATTGTAGCATACGCATTTACGGATGAAGAAGGAGCCTTTACACTCGGCAACTTCCGTAAGTTTATGGTACATCCCGAGGCGGTGAATACCTTTATTTATTCAATAGGTATTGCAATGATTACAACTATCCTATGTTTGGTATTAGGATATCCTGCTGCCTACATTATGAGTCAGAAGCAGTTTAAGACTTCCAAGACGATGGTGGTGCTTTTTATCCTTCCTATGTGGGTGAATATCCTTATTCGTACTCTTGCGACTGTGGCTTTGTTCGATTTCTTGAAATTACCTTTGGGTGAAGGTGCCCTTATCTTTGGCATGGTGTATAATTTCCTGCCATTTATGATTTACCCCATCTACAATACGTTGCAGAAGATGGATCAGAGTCTCATTGAAGCAGCGCAAGACTTGGGTGCCAATCCCTTGAAAGTCTTTACAAAGGTTGTTCTTCCTCTTTCTATGCCAGGTATTTTCAGTGGTATATTGATGGTGTTTATGCCTACCGTATCCACTTTTGCCATAGCAGAGTTGCTGACAATGAATAATATAAAACTTTTCGGTACTACCGTGCAGGAGAATATATATAACGGAATGTGGAATTATGGTGCAGCCCTTTCTCTCATCATGTTGCTTTTGATTGCTATTATGTCTTTCTTTAGCAACGACGAGGATAATGCACAAAATGAAAGTGGAGGTGTGATATGATGAAGACAATTCTTGCCAAAGGGTATCTGTGGCTGTTGTTGGCCCTGCTCTATTCTCCCATATTGATTATCATGATTTTTTCCTTTACTGAGGCGAAAGTTTTAGGTAACTGGACTGGCTTTTCATTCAATCTTTACAGTTCGCTCTTCTCTGGTGGAATGCATCATTCGTTGACCAATGCTATCATCAACACATTTCTAATCGCGTTGATAGCAGCCACGGTATCTACTGTATTGGGGAGTATTGCGGCTATAGGTATTTACAATTTGCGTAGTCGCCAACGGGCTGCTATGAATTTTGTGAATAACATTCCCATTATGAACCCTGATATCATTACTGGTGTGTCTCTCTTTCTGCTGTTTGTCAGTTTTGGTATTTCACAAGGATTCACAACCGTAGTGTTGGCTCATATCTCTTTCTGTACACCTTATGTAGTGTTGAGTGTAATGCCTCGTTTGAAGAAAATGAATCCTAATATTTACGAAGCGGCTCTTGACCTTGGTGCTACACCTTTTCAAGCCCTTCGTAAGGTGATTTTGCCTGAGATACTTCCAGGTATGATTAGCGGGTTTATTTTGGCCTTCACTCTTTCGATTGACGATTTTGCCGTTACTATTTTTACTATTGGTAACGAAGGCTTAGAGACGCTCTCTACCTATATCTATGCCGATGCACGCAAAGGTGGATTGACACCTGAGTTGCGACCACTATCAACCATTATCTTTGTTACGGTATTGGTATTACTGATTGTCATTAACCGTCGTGCAGAGAAACAGAAACAAGAGTAAAATCAGAATACACGGACGTGATAGAGGTAATTTCTCAGAATAGAAATTATGAACTCTTTGTTTCCGTGTCTCTGCGTTTCCAAAATATAGTAGAACAATGCTCAAAAAAATGAAATATATTCTTCCCTTCTTCCTTGCCCTTCTTATTTTGGGCGGTTGTGTGCGCTCTGCAGAAGAGCGTAGTCACATTCTGAAAGTCTATAACTGGGCTGATTATATCGATGAAGATGTTTTGGCCGAGTTTCCTGAATGGTTTAAAGAGCAGACAGGCGAAGACATCGAGGTTATTTATCAAGTGTTTGATATCAATGAGGTGATGCTCACAAAGATTGAGCGCGGACACGAGGATTTTGATGTCGTTTGTCCTTCAGAATACATAATTGAACGTATGATGAAGAAGGATATGCTCCTTCCTATTGATCGCGATTTCGGCAATACTCCTGATTATATTGACAATCTTACTCCTTACATTCAACGTGAGCTGAATAAGATGATAACCGATGGTCGTCTTGTTACTGATTATGCTGTTGCATACATGTGGGGTACAGCAGGTATTCTCTATAATAAATCCCTCGTTACTGAAGAGGAAGCCTTCACGTGGAAGAGTCTGTGGAACCCTAAGTTCAAGAATACGATTCTGATGAAGGATAGTTATCGTGATTGTTATGGTACAGCCATCATTTATGCCAATGCTGACCGTCTTCGTCGAGGTGAAGTTTCCGTAGAACAATTGATGAACGACAACTCAGCTGAGGCTATTGCTACTGCAGAAGAGTGTTTGAAGCAGATGAAACCTAATATTGCAGGTTGGGAAGCTGACTTTGGTAAAGAAATGATGACAAAGGGAAAGGTTCTTATCAACTTCACCTGGAGTGGTGATGCCGTTTGGGCTATTGAAGAGGCTGCTGAAGTAGGTGTAGAGCTTGATTATGTTGTACCCATCGAAGGAAGTAATGTGTGGTTCGACGGTTGGGTTATCCCCAAGTATTCACGCAATGTAAAAGCTGCCAGTTGGTTCATTAATTATATGTGCCGTCCCGATATAGCCTTACGCAATATGGATGCTATCGGTTACGTCTCAGCTGTTGCTACAGACGAAATCCTTGAGGCTAAGATTGATACAACCCTTGATACCTATTCTGATCTTAGTTATTTCTTTGGTCCTCATGCTGATAGTGTACAGGTAGACCCCATCCAATATCCCAGTCGTGAAGTGATAGAGCGTTGTGCTGTCATTCGTGACTTCAGCAACAAAGAAGATCTTGAGAAGGTGCTCGAAATGTGGAGTCGTGTCAAAGGTGATAATCTTAATGCCGGACTTGTCCTCTTTATTTTTGCTGTCATTGGTATTCTTTTTGTCGTTGTTGTTGTCAATAAAGTAAAGAAATTCCGCCGCAACCAACAGCGCAATCGCTATCGTCGTAGAAGAAAGAGAAGATAGAGGAGTAAGTAAGGCAAGTTTCGTAATAAACTTATAGTAATCTTGTCAATTCATTAACTAATAATCTTGAATAAATATGAAAACCCTTCGTTCATCCATTCTTTCTGGCATAGCTATCGCTATAGCAGGGTGGGGGTATTTGGCCTCAACCAACATTGTAGGAGCTGTCCTCTTCTCGTTCGGATTGCTCACCGTGATACAATACAAACTAAGCCTTTACACTGGTACGGCAGGTTTTGTTCCATTTCGTGATGATGAGGGGCATTCGTGTATCCTCTCTTCCGTTGCAACTCTGTTACTTGTCCTGTTTGGAAACATCATTGGATGTTTGCTCGTGGCTTTGCTTACCCGTCTTTCACCCATAGACTTGGCGGCTTCTGCCCAACAGATATTGGAAGGGCGTTTGGATATTGGTCCTTTCCGCGCAGGACTCCTTGCTATTGGTTGTGGATTTATTATGACCACAGTGGTTACAGGTGCTCGTGCAGGCAAGCCCCTCATTCTTCTTTTCGGAGTTCCTCTTTTTATTCTCTGTGGTTTTCCTCATTGCGTAGCCGATGCTTTCTATTACCTTGCTGTGCCTTGGGAGTACACTTCCGCTCATTTTGCCGAAGTCCTTATTCTATACCCATGTCTTGTTCTTGGCAACTTTATTGGATGCAACCTCTATCGATTCATTGCTAATGAGTGGTGACTGACGATTAGTCGATAAATAGAACTTACTTCTTGTATAGCGGGTCGTATCAATCACGTGGATGAAGTTACAGTATTTTTATCATTAGTGTCCGATTTAATTGGTCACTAATTGTGTCACATTTTAATCTTGCCATCCACAGACAAATGAACGTTAATAGAAACACTGGCCTTCGGGAAAGAATTTGCAATCCCAACATTACAATCTTTCTGCCAAGAGATAGAAAAAGAGGATAAGAGATTAGAATGCGGAAAAAATTCCGTATTCCTCTCCGAATTTTGTTCAATTATAAGGGAAAAGAATGACCTTTTTTACGTAAATTTGCACCATCTATTGATAAATTCACTATTTTATTAATTATATGGCAAACATAGTAAAGTTACGTAAAGGTTTGGACATTGCTCTGAAAGGCAAACCAGCGCGGGAAATGATGGATGTGAAGCCGTCGGCAGAGTATGCTCTCGTGCCCGATGATTTCACTGGTGTCACTCCCAAGGTGGTAGTCAAGGAAGGGCAGATTGTCAAGGCCGGTGAGGCTTTGTTCGTTGACAAGAATCACCCTGATGTAAAATTCGTTTCGCCTGTTAGCGGTAAGGTGACCCTTGTGGAGCGTGGTGCGCGCCGTAAGGTAATGAGTATCCGTGTAGCTGCTGAGGGAAACGAGGTTGTTGATTTTGGCAAGAAGGATGTGTCAGCCCTCTCGGGCGGCCAGGTGAAGGAGGCCTTACTCGAAGCAGGTCTTTTTGCATTCTTCAAGCAACGTCCGTATGACGTGGTTCCTGCTCCAGAAGTAGCTCCGCGTGCTATTTTTGTTTCTGCATTCGACTCTCAGCCTCTGGCTCCCGAGTTCGAGTATGTGTTGAATGGTCAGGAAGCGGACTTCCAGACAGGTCTTGATGCGTTGGCTAAGATTGCTCCCACATGTTTGAGTGTAAGTGCCAAGCAGACTTCTGCCGCATTGATTCAAGCCAAGAATGTGACCGTAACGGTATTCGACGGTCCTCATCCTGCAGGTAATGTAGGTGTACAGATTAATAATATCGCTCCTGTGAATAAGGGCGAAGTGGTATGGACATTGGGCGCTGAGGAGGTTATTTTCATCGGTCGTCTGTTCAATACAGGTTGTGTTGATTTTACACGTACCATCGCTGTGGCAGGTTCAGAAGTGAACGCTCCTGCATACGTTCGTGTGAAGGTGGGCGCTAAGATTGAAAGCGTGTTGAAAGGCCGCATGGCTGAAGGAAAGAGTTTACGTATCATCAATGGAAACGTACTGACGGGTTATAAGACATCGTTGGAAGGTTTCGTTGCTGCTCATGCGACAGAATTGACCGTTATTCCTGAAGGAGATGATGTTCACGAAATGTTGGGTTGGATTATGCCTCGCTTTGACCAATACAGTACCAGCCGCAGTTACTTCAGTTGGTTGATGGGCAAGAAGGAGTATACCCTTGATACCCGTGTGAAGGGTGGCGAGCGTCACATGATTATGAGTGGCGAGTACGACCGCGTGTTCCCCATGGACATCATGCCTGAATATCTTATCAAGGCCATCATTGCTGGCGATATCGACCGTATGGAGGCATTGGGTATTTATGAGGTGGCTCCTGAGGATTTCGCCCTGTGTGAGTTTGTTGATTCATCGAAATTGGAGTTGCAACGTATTGTTCGTGAAGGACTGGACGCACTCAGAAAGGAGATGGAATAGTGTTTAATGTGCTAATGTGCGAAATGTGCTAATGAGCAATAGAACTAATAATGTGCATAATACAAAAGTCGTAGGCCAATAATTGACGCATTGGCAAATTCATCACATTGGCAAATTATATAAATTATGAAAGCGTTAAGAAATTATCTCGACAAAATAAAGCCGAACTTTGAGGAGGGAGGCAAGCTTCACGCGCTGCGTTCGGTGTTCGACGGTTTCGAAACATTCCTGTTCGTACCCAACACCACTGCACGCCATGGCGTGAATATTCATGATGCCATTGATTCAAAGCGCATCATGTCGTTCGTGGTAATCGCGTTGATACCTGCTCTTTTGTTTGGTATGTACAACGTAGGTTATCAGCACTACACAGCCGCAGGCTTAATGAGTAGTGCCAGCTTCATCGAAGTCTTCGGTTATGGCTTCTTGGCCGTATTGCCCAAGATTCTCGTCTCTTACATCGTAGGTTTGGGTATCGAGTTTATCATTGCCCAACTGAAGAACGAAGAAATTCAGGAAGGTTTCCTCGTATCTGGTATGTTGATTCCGATGATTGTACCCGTGAACTGTCCGTTGTGGATTTTGGCTGTAGCTACTGCTTTCGCGGTGATTTTTGCAAAGGAAGTGTTTGGTGGTACAGGTATGAATGTGTTCAACGTGGCTCTTATAGCGCGCGCGTTCCTTTTCTTTGCTTATCCTACACAGATGTCTGGTGACACTGTATGGGTAGCTACCGAAAGTATTTTCGGCCTTGGTGCCGACCTGCCCGATGGATTCACTGCAGCTACTGCTCTTGGCCAAGCTGCTACCGTGGGCGTACCGGCTTTCGATATGAATATGGTGTGGGGCTTTATCCCTGGTTCAATCGGTGAAACAAGTGTTGTTGCCATTCTTCTTGGTGCTATCCTCCTCTTGTGGAGTGGTGTGGCCAGCTGGAAGACCATGCTTAGCGTATTCGTTGGTGGTGCCGTAATGGGACTTATCTTCAATGTTTGTGGTCCTGAAGGAAACTTCATGGCTCAAATGCCTTGGTATCAGCATCTCGTACTTGGTGGCTTCTGTTTCGGTGCCGTATTCATGGCGACTGACCCTGTGACCTCTGCACGTACTGAGACAGGTAAGTTCATCTTCGGTTTCCTCGTGGGAGCTATGGCGGTTATCATCCGTGTGCTCAACCCCGGTTATCCCGAAGGTATGATGCTTGCCATCCTGTTGATGAACGTATTTGCTCCGCTGATTGACTACTACGTAGTACAGAGCAACATCAATCGTCGTGTGAAACGTTTGAATACTAACAAATAATTACAGGAAAAAGATATGAATACAAATAGTAATAGCTATACAATCATCTATGCTTCGGTAATGGTTATTATCGTAGCATTCCTGCTTGCTTTTGTTAGCTCTTCATTGAAAGACATACAGAACAAGAATGTAGAATTGGATACCAAGAAGCAGATTTTGGCTGCTCTCAACATTGCTGATGTAGAAGATGCTGAGGCTGCTTACAACACATACGTGAAGGGTGATATGCTGATGCAGGCCGACGGTTCACTTGTCGCTAACGACGGTGCGTTCAACACCAACTATAAAGGTGAGATTGCCGAAGGACGTCTGCACGTGTTTGAGTGCGAAGTCGATGGTGTCAAGAAGTATGTCATCCCTGTTTATGGTGCAGGTCTTTGGGGACCCATCTGGGGATACATCGGCTAGAATGACGACAGAAACACTGTTTATGGTGTTTATTTCTCTCATCAAGGTGAAACTCCTGGCCTTGGCGCAGAAATCACAACACCCAAGTTTCAGGGACAATTTACTGGCAAGAAGGTGTTCGACGGTGCAAACGTAGGTTTGAGCGTGGTGAAGAACGGTCGCGTGGCTAACCCTGATTATGAAGTGGACGGTATCTCTGGTGGTACAATCACTTCAAACGGTGTGGATGCCATGTTGAAGAATTGTTTGAAACCTTACGAGAAGTTTTTAACTAAATAATATAAGGAGAAAATAGAATATGAGTCAATTGTTTTCAAAAAAGAATAAAGAAGTTCTCTTTACTCCGCTTGGTTTGAACAACCCTGTAACCGTACAGGTGCTCGGTATCTGTTCAGCCTTGGCCGTAACAGCTCAGTTGGAGCCGGCCATCGTGATGGGACTTTCTGTGACCGTGATTACGGCTTTTGCTAACGTGGTCATCTCTCTGTTGCGTAACACAATTCCCAACCGTATCCGTATCATCGTTCAGTTGGTGGTTGTAGCCGCATTGGTAACTATTGTAAGTGAGATTCTGAAGGCTTTTGCTTATGACGTGAGTGTACAGCTTTCTGTTTACGTAGGTCTTATCATTACCAATTGTATCTTGATGGGACGCCTTGAGGCTTTTGCCATGCAGAATGGTCCTTGGGAGTCATGTCTCGATGGTATAGGTAATGGTCTTGGATACGCCAAGATTTTGATTATCGTGGCTTTCTTCCGCGAGTTGTTGGGTTCAGGTACCCTTTTCGGTATTCGTATTATCCCTGAAGTGGCTTACGAAGCTGGATACTTGAACAACGGCCTTATGCTGATGCCTCCTATGGCTCTCATCATTGTGGCTTGCATCATCTGGTATCAGCGTGCCAAGAATCCCGAATTGCAAGAAAGTAGTAATTAATGTGCCAATGTGCTAATATGCAAATGTGCTAATATGCAAATAAAAATAATGTGTATAAAACCAAAGGCCGTAGGCCAATGATTGGCTAATTGGCAAATTCATCACATTAGCAAATTAATAAATAACGTATGGAATATTTAAGTTTATTTGTCAAGTCCATCTTCGTGGACAACATGATATTCGCCTACTTCTTGGGAATGTGTTCCTACTTGGCAGTATCTAAGAACGTAAAGACAGCTCTTGGCTTGGGTATCGCTGTTACCTTCGTGTTGTTGGTGACTCTCCCGGTCAACTATCTGTTGGAAAATTATGTGCTCAAGGCCAATGCATTGGTTGAGGGTGTTGACCTCAGCTTCCTTAGCCTGATTCTCTTTATTGCCGTTATCGCAGCCATCGTACAATTGGTGGAAATGATTGTTGAGCGTTTCAGCCCCTCGTTGTATGCTTCGCTCGGTATCTTCCTTCCGTTGATTGCTGTAAACTGTGCCATCATGGGTGCATCGCTCTTCATGCAACAACGTCAGTTTGGCGACATGGGTGAAGTATTCAGCTATGCAGCAGGTTCAGGTATCGGTTGGTTACTTGCTATTGTCGGCCTTGCCGCTATCCGCGAGAAGTTGGCTTACTCTGATGTGCCCGCTCCCTTGAAGGGACTTGGTATTACATTCATCACCGTAGGTCTCATGGCTATGGCATTCATGTGTTTCTCTGGTTTGAAAATCTAAATAATGTGCTAATATGTCAATGTGCAGATGTGCCAATGTTGGGGCATAAAAACAAAGTCTGAAGACCAGTGATTAGCAAATTGGCAGATTTATCACATTAGCAAATTAAAGAAAAAGATTATGGATATGAATTTAATATTAGCGAGCATCGGAGTATTTCTCACCATTGTACTTATCTTGGTGATTATGTTGCTCGTAGCAAAGAAGTATTTGTCGCCCAGCGGCAATGTGAACATTACCATCAATGGTAAGGACACCGTATCAGTGGAGCAGGGTAGCAGCTTGCTCAACACCCTCTCGGCACAGGGCATCTACCTCTCTTCTGCTTGTGGCGGTAAGGGCTCGTGCGGCCAGTGCAAATGCCAGGTAGTAGAAGGCGGTGGCGAAATCCTCGATTCAGAGAAGGGACACTTTACCCGCAAGCAGATTAAGGACAACTGGCGTCTGGCTTGCCAGTGCAAGGTGAAGGGTGACCTCGGCATCAAGGTTGACGAAAGCGTTATGGGTGTGAAGGAGTACGAATGTACTGTTATCAGCAACAAGAACGTGGCAACCTTCATCAAGGAGTTCAAGGTGCAGCTTCCCGAAGGTGCTCAGATGGACTTCCTCCCCGGTTCGTATGCACAGATCAAGATTCCTGCATTCTCTATGGATTATGACAAGGACATCGACAAGGGCCTCATTGGCGACGAATATCTGCCTGCATGGGAGAAGTTCGGCCTCTTCCCCTTGAAGTGTGTCAATCCCGAGGAGACCGTGCGTGCTTACTCTATGGCCAACTATCCTGCCGAGGGTAACGTGTTCATGCTGACCGTGCGTATTGCTACTCCGCCTATGAAGGCCGACCGTAGCGGATTCATGGATGTGAACCCCGGTATCGCTTCATCATACATCTTTACCCTGAAGCCCGGCGACAAGGTAATCATGAGTGGTCCTTACGGAGACTTCCATCCGCACTTCGACTCCAAGCGCGAAATGATTTGGGTTGGTGGTGGTGCCGGTATGGCTCCCCTCCGTGCACAGATTATGCACATGACCAAGACTCTCCACACAACCGATCGCGAAATGCACTACTTCTATGGTGCACGTGCCTTGAACGAAGTGTTCTACCTCGAAGACTTCCTCGGATTGGAGAAGGATTTCCCCAACTTCCACTTCCACTTGGCACTCGACCGTCCCGACCCTGCTGCCGATGCAGCTGGCGTGAAGTACACCGCAGGCTTCGTTCACCAGGTGATGCTGAACACTTACCTGAAGGATCACGAAGCCCCCGAAGACATCGAGTACTACATGTGTGGCCCCGGTCCCATGTCGAAGGCCGTGGTGGCTATGCTCACCGACCTCGGCGTAGAGGAAAGCTCTATCATGTACGATAACTTTGGAGGATAATCATTTATAATCTTTCTAAAAGAAGAAGGGTGTGTCAGAATTACTGTCACGCCCTTCTTCTTTCGGCTTTTCTTGTTGTTAGTTTGTTACCCGTATAATATTACCACGTACGATTGCATTCTTCAGTACGTAAGATTACCATTCTTCAGTACGTAAGATTACCATTCTTTCAGCTAAAGAATGCCAATCGTTTGAAACAAATAGAAGATGCAAATCTTCAACCGTTAAGAACCGTATCTTCAAGCCACAACATCCGTATCTCAATACAATACATATCCTTACTATATATTGTGTTCCCTTTATTTAATGAGTAGAGTATTATGCATACAACAAATCCCCGCTACGGATTAAAAATCGTTTGCAGGGATTATTTGGGGAACGATAAATATGTATTTCCTTTTATTTTGTCAAGTCGAACAAGTATGTGACTTTGCCATAAATAGTGGAAAGTCCTGAGCGGGAGAAATAGTCCTTCTTGCTATTGCCGTAGATGTCGGAGAGGCCATAGTAATAGCGGCCTTCGAGGAGGAAATTGCCGATGCCGGTGCGTACTTCGAGGCCGAGTCCACCGGTGATACCGTATTCAAATTTGTTCTCTACCGATTTACCGTATTGGTGGGTGACATTGTTCGGACGATGGCTGGGGTCCCATGGTTGTAAACCTCCATACTCTTCCTTGTCGTTGAGGAAGAAACTGAATTGGGGGCCTGCATTGATGAAGAAGCGTGCGCCACGGTCATCTGCGCCAAAGGCAAGGTGGGCAAGGAAGGGGATTTCCACATAGTTTAGCGTGCGTTGGTAAGTATTACCTGTGCCGTCCTCAATCTTTTCCTTCCATCCGCGTTGGCTGAAGTTGGCTTCTATCTGAAGACCACAAATCATGGCGAAATACTTTTCGCTGATGTAGCGCGCGGTAAAACCACCTACAAAGCCTTGTTGCATCGTCTGCTTGATGCTTGGCGAGAATGTTACACTATTGAAGGTGGCTCCTCCGTTGAATCCGATGGCCAAATTATTGCGATAATCGGTTATCTGTGTATTCATCTGTGCCTTGGCTGTGAAGAGGCTTCCTGCAAGGAGGAAAAGCATGGCGGCTTTGCGGAGAGTATAGAAATGTTTCATTGTTTTATTCATGTATGGACACAATATTACTTTACTAAACGAGTAGTGTTATTCGTGTCATCCGTACCTAAATTACTATTGTTCAAAATCCATCTTGATGAGTTCGTGGTCGCGTGTCATGTGGATGAAGAATACCTTCTTGTTGATGAATCCTCCCCAATTGTTCACACGTTCGAAGTGGAAGCCTGTCTGCACGGGCACAATGTCGTATGTTGAGAGATTTTCTTCCAACTTGGAGTCGTATGTTTTCAATCCTTTCAGGAAATAATAGCCGATGTCGAAGCCAAGCATTCCGTATTTGGGATAGGTGGTATGCATCTCTTTGTTGAACATGTTATGGAACTTGTTGTGGAAGTTCTTTGAACTGGGCAACAGGTTGTTAGTGTAGAAGGAAGAGTAGAAGTAGGTATCCAACTCGTAGAAGGCCTGCAAGTGGTCGTTGTAATACTTCTGCCATTCGGGATAGCCGAAAAGGTGAGCCTGATAGGGAGTTTCATCGGTACGCACCACCAATTGAATCAAGGGGAGCAACTTGGTCAATGCCGTGTTGGTGCCCGATGTGGGGATGATGATGTTGTGCTTGGTTGAATCCAATGCGTTGGTAAGACCAGGCACGGTGATGATTTCTTCCTTCTCTTCGCCTTCACCCTTTGTCTCTTCTACAATTTCGGGCATAGGGATGGTTTGGTGTCTGATGCCGCGTGTGTCAAGTTCTTGCTGCAGACCTTTGATGTAGTCGGTTTTGTCCTTGCCATCGTTAACCTCCACAAACACAATGTTGTATTCAGCGAATTGCTCGGCAAAGAGCTTGTACACCTGTGCATAGAGGTAGGATTGTGGAGTGTTCACTTGATAGAGGTAGGGATTGGTGAATACTTCGCTATCCTTGGAGGTAAAGGGGACTACCAAGCGGATTCCGTTTTCCTTGGCAAAGTCGGAGAGGGGTTTGAGGTGCTCAGCATGTCCAGGGCCAAAGATAACATCCATCTGCTTCAATTCGGGCTTGGCCAGAATGTTCTCTACCGATGCAGTGCGCTCACCCGTGTCATACACATGGAGGTTGATGCTGACACCCTGTTTCTTCAAACTGTCTACGGCCAAGAGGAATCCTTCGTAGTACTCCAACATCAATGTTTGTTGTCCGCCGGCCGCATCCAATTGGAAGGGGAGGACAAGGGCGGCATCAATGCTTCCCACCTCTTTGGTGGCAGGTTGGCTCTTGGTGAAGAGTTCTTCGTTTGAGGGTGTGCGTTCGGGAGTCTTTATCACCAACTCCAATTGCTTCTTGTAAGGGATGCAGAGGAATTTGCCTTTCTTCAACTTCTCTGTTTTCAATTCGGGATTGGCATCGATGAGTTCCTTCTCGCTGATGCCGTACATGCGGCTGATGCTGAAGATGGTTTCCTTGCGCTTCACTTTATGCATCTCGCGGCAAGGCGAGGTGGTTTCTTTCTTATCTTCTTTCATCTCCTGTACAGGTGCCACGGGCGCTGGAGTTGTCACTTGCTCAGTCATGGGGATGACGATGACTTGGCCGGTGCGGAAGTTCTCTGCGCTCAATCCAGGATTGGCGCGGCAGATGATGTCGGCACTCACTTGATACTTTTGGGTGATGCGATAAAGTGTTTCACCCGCTTGGATGGTATGGAAATGCAGACGGTTTTGTACGGTGCCGTCGGCCTTTTTGGACTGTTGGGGGATACGCAGAGTTTCGCCCGCCTTCACCTGTTTGTCGCTTCCGGGATTGAGGCTTACAATATCATCTACACTCACGCCATACATGGTGGAGATGGAGTAGAGTGTCTGACCACGCATGATGGTGTGTAAAAAGGTGTTGTCTTGTTGGGTAACCTGAGCCATGGCGACAATCGAACTGCCCACGAGCATCAAGGCAACGGATATACGTTTGAAGAAGTTCATCTGTATTCTCTAATCTTTATTTGTCCAAGAATGGTTGTTATTGGCCGCAAAATTACAAAAAAATATCTACTCTTTACACGAAATAGCGTTGTTTAGCAAATAATAATACCCTTTTTCAACCGTTATTTCGACAGGAAACACTATTTTTGCATCTTAAAAGGAATAAATATGAATATACGAACCACTTTTATCACCCTCACCTTTGCCCTCTTTTCACAGATGGTTGCCAAGGCACAGGTGAGCAACCCTATCGGACGGGTGTTGGAGGAAAACGGAGGCCCTGTGGAGGAAGAGACTCTCATCACCTGTGGCGAAAGCTACACGGCTTCGGCTCCGCTGAAAGTATCTTTTGAGGCTCAGCCGGATGAACAGGATGGATACACCTATGCTTACGAATGGGTTATCTATCCGGCCGATAACCCCGAGGATGCTCTGTTGCGCCGATTCGAGCCGGATACGGAATACACCTTCTACGATTCGGGCACATACGGCGTGCAATTGAAGATTACCTATTCGCCCGATGATGGTTCTGCCGAACCTATGGAGGAGGAATCCGAACCTATCATTATCGTCATCAGCGAATCGTCCCTGAAGGTGCCCAATGCCTTCTCGCCCAATGGCGACGGAGTGAACGATGTCTATCGCATCACCTTCCAGTCGTTGGTGAAGTTGGATGTATCCATCTTCAACCGTTGGGGACAACGAATCTGCCAACGCAACTTGAGCAACATCGACCAAGGATGGGACGGCACATACGGAGGCAAGGACGTTGCTGATGGAGTATATTTTATTGTTGTAGAAGCTGTTGGCTCGGATGGGATTAAGTATCACATCAGACGTGACATCAACATCCTTCGCGGACAAGGTGGACTCAATGGAGGAAACATACGTTAACCGACGGTTAAGCCTACCTTAACCCTGAGGTAAGGTTGCCTTAACCGACGCTTGATGTATGGTAACTCGTCACTCGTAGCTTGTAGCTCATAACTTGTAACTGAAAAATGAACGAAGAAGAAAAGATAAATGTCTGGGGAGCGCGCGTGCACAATCTGAAGAATGTGGACGTGGAGATTCCCCGCAACAAACTGGCCGTTATCACAGGATTGAGCGGAAGCGGCAAGTCATCGTTGGCTTTCGACACCATCTTTGCCGAAGGCCAACGCCGTTATATAGAGACCTTCTCGGCTTACGCCCGCAACTTTCTGGGCGGTATGGAGAGACCCGATGTGGATAAGATTACGGGGCTCAGTCCTGTCATCTCCATTGAGCAGAAGACCACCAACAAGAATCCACGCTCGACCGTAGGCACTACGACCGAAGTGTACGATTACCTGCGCCTTCTCTATGCCCGTGCAGCTACGGCTTATTCCTACCTCTCGGGCGAACCTATGGTGAAATACACCGAAGAGCGGATTCTCGAACTCATCACCGAACAATACCTTGGCAAGCGCATCATGATATTGTCTCCTGCCGTGCGTAGCCGCAAGGGACATTATAAGGAACTCTTCGAGCAAATACGTCGCAAAGGATACCTCTATGCCCGTGTGGATGGCGAGGTGAAGGAGGTTCTCCCCGGCATGAAACTCGACCGATACAAGAATCACGATGTGGAAATCGTCATCGACAAGATGAAGGTGTCCAACACCGACGAAGAGCGCCTTCGCCAAAGCGTGGCCACGGCCATGGCACAAGGCGACGGATTGATACTCATCCTTGATGCTGACACGGGCGAGGTGCGCCACTATAGCAAGCGCCTGATGTGCCCCGTCACGGGCCTTGCCTATCGCGAGCCGGCTCCGCACAACTTCTCGTTCAACTCACCACACGGCGCATGTCCACGATGCAAAGGATTGGGTGTGGTCAATCTCATTGATATAGATAAGGTTATCCCTGACCGTTCGCTCTCCATCTACGAGGGAGCCATTGCTCCATTAGGCAAGTACAAGGGCACGATGATTTTCTTTCAGATAGAAGCTCTGTTGGAGAAGTACGAAGCCGACCTCAAGACACCCGTCAACCAATTGCCCGACGAGGCGATAGATGAAATCCTCAATGGCTCCGATGACCGCCTCCGTATCAAGGCAAGCCTTATCCACACCAACTCCGATTACTTCGTTACATTTGAGGGATTGGTGAAATACATACAAATGCTTCAAGAGCAGGAGACCAGTGCTACCGAACAGAAGTGGGCAGAGCAATTCTCGCGTACGGCCGTATGTCCCGAATGCGAAGGGAAACGACTCAATCGCGAAGCGCTCAGCTATCGCATCCACGACAAGAACATTATGGAGCTTGCCGAAATGGACATCAGCGAACTATATGCCTGGTTGCAAGGGGTAGTGGAGCACCTCTCGGATAAACAACGCACCATCGCCACGGAGATTTTGAAGGAAATCCGCACTCGTCTCAAATTCTTGCTCGACGTAGGATTGGATTACCTCTCGCTCAACCGTGCCTCCATGACCCTTTCGGGTGGAGAGAGCCAACGCATCCGTTTGGCCACACAGATAGGTTCGCAACTGGTGAACGTGCTCTATATCCTTGATGAACCAAGCATCGGCCTCCATCAGCGGGACAATCGCCGACTGATCAACTCTCTTTCGGCCCTTCGTGATTTGGGAAACTCTGTTATAGTGGTGGAGCACGACAAGGATATGATGCTCTCCGCTGACTGGGTAGTCGATATGGGACCTCGTGCCGGACGATTGGGAGGCGAAGTGGTCTTCCAAGGTACACCCGAAGAGATGTTGAAGCAGGATACATTGACCGCCAACTACCTCACCGGTAAGCTGAAGATAGAAGTGCCTGCCGAACGACGTAAAGGCAATGGAAAGAGCCTTGTTATTCGCGGAGCACGGGGAAATAATTTGAAGCAGGTGGATGCGGAATTTCCTTTAGGTAAACTCATCTGTGTGACAGGTGTGTCGGGAAGCGGAAAATCCACGCTCATCAACGAGACACTTCATCCCATCCTTTCGCAAAGATTTTACCGTTCACTCAAAGAACCATTGCCATACGACTCCATCGAAGGATTGGAGTATATCGACAAGGTGGTGGATGTGGATCAGTCGCCCATCGGACGCACACCGCGCTCCAACCCCGCCACCTATACCAACGTATTTGCCGACATCCGAAATCTCTTTGTCGGATTGCCCGAAGCCAAGATACGTGGCTACAAGCCCGGACGCTTCTCGTTCAACATCGGTGGCGGACGGTGCGAAGCATGTAGTGGAAATGGCTACAAGACCATCGAAATGAACTTTCTCCCTGATGTGATGGTGCCTTGCGAAGTGTGCCATGGCAAGCGCTATAACCGTGAAACATTGGAAGTGCGCTACAAAGGTAAATCCATTGCCGACGTGCTCGACATGACCATCAACCAAGCCGTGGAGTTCTTCGAGAATGTCCCCAATATCCTCTCCAAGATAAAGGTCCTTCAGGATGTAGGCCTTGGCTACGTCAAACTCGGCCAACCTTCCACAACCCTCTCCGGTGGTGAAAGCCAACGTGTCAAACTGGCAACCGAACTTGCCAAGCGCGACACGGGCAAGACGTTATATATCCTTGATGAACCTACCACGGGCCTTCATTTCGAAGATATCCGTGTCCTCCTGAACGTACTCAACCGATTGGTTGATAAGGGGAATACCGTCATCGTCATCGAGCATAACCTCGATGTCATCAAAATGGCCGACCACATCATCGACATGGGTCCCGAAGGTGGAAAGGGTGGAGGAGTGCTCCTCTCCAGTGGAACACCCGAAGAGGTCGCCCTCTCAGAGAAAGGATATACCCCCCAATTCCTCAGAGAAGAACTAAACAACCACTAATAAATATAGAATAGTAAATCTAGATAATCTAGAATCTCTAGTAAATCTAGTAAATCCCAAATACACTTTATGCCCAAAGAAAAAGATAAAATCCAAAAGACCAACGTTGCCCGCCTGATGGACAAGGCAAAAATTGCCTACGAACTCATCCCCTACGAAGTGGACGAGAACGACCTCAGTGCCCACCACATTGTAGCCCAATTGGGCGAGGACATCCGACAAGTGTTCAAGACCCTTGTGCTTCATGGCGACCGTACGGGGTATTTTGTTTGTGTTATCCCTGGAGGCGATGAAGTGGATCTGAAAATGGCCGCCAAGGTGAGTGGCAACAAGAAGTGCGACCTTATCCCCATGAAGGAGCTGCTTCCCCTCACCGGCTATATTCGTGGAGGTTGTTCACCTATTGGCATGAAGAAACATTTCCCTACCTACATCCACCGCACGGCACTCGACTATCCTTATATATATGTCAGTGCCGGTGTACGCGGTCTTCAGATGAAACTTGCACCGGCTGACCTCATACGGGCGGCACAAGCAGAACCTTGCGAGTTGTTCTAATAAGGTTCAAAGTTTAAGGTTCAAGGTTCAAAGAGTTCTGATTTTGTTTTGAACCTTAAACTTTGAACTTTGAACCTTTTCTCCCCTCATTACCCCTTGCAAATCTCATCTGCCGGACGGGCGGTAGCCGTCTTCCACACGCGCCAACCGATGCAGAGTGCTACGAGCAGAGCTACGGCCATGAAGATGCCGACGTAAATCCACCAAGAAATCTCTGTCTGCACCACGTATTGCTCCAGCCATGGCTTCATGCAGGCATAGCCCAGGGGAAAGGCTACCAAAGCCGCCACTCCTTGCAGGGTCATGTATTCAAGGAAAAACATGTCGAGGATGTCTTTCACCGTAGCACCAAACACCTTGCGGATGGCGATTTCCTTGCGGCGTTGTTCACAGGTAAGCATAATCATTGACCACACGCCGAAGAGGGCGATGAGGATGCAGACGATGGACGTGATGGTTAGTAGTTTCTGCAAATTCTTTTCCGACTCCAGCAATTCTTCGTATGTGGCTTCCAACGTACTGAGGTCTCCACTATCATTCCATCCCTGTTGTTTATAAAGGTCTTCAATCTTTTGTTTTAGGATAGGGAATGTACCCGGCTTGAATTTGAAAAGGATATGTCGTCTCCAATAAGCGCCCGTACCCTCTTCTTTACGTGTGTCCTCAGCTTGCAACATCCACGCCTCGGCCTTTTGCGTAGGAGCGCGGTTCATTATGTCCTTAAAGACACCTACAACCACTTGAATGCCCTCCACCTCTTTTCCGATAAGCTCTTCAATATTTTCATACCCCAATTGGCGGGCAAACGATTCGTTCACAACCACGCTCCATGGCCCATGCTTGTAGGGGTCGGGCCATTCGCCTTGTAGCAAAGTCATACCGTAGAAATTGACGGTAGCTTCGTTTATCCTCATTTGCGAATACGCAATCGGTTCGCTCAATCGAGGATTTTCTTCAGGAGAAATCTCCGACATACCATAACTGCTTATCGGGTAAATGGAATGAGTTGGTACGATAACCGTATCTACCTCGGGTTGTTGTTTCAAGAAGTAGGTTAAAGCCTCAATCTCCTCTGATGTACTGACCACATATTTATATCCAATATTTTCGCGCTTGAAGCCAATATCCTCGTGGCGTAAAGAGTCGAGTTGCTTCATCATCACTACTACACAGAAGATACAGAAGATGGCAATACCCATCTGAAAACCTGTGCTGATACGACGGAAGGTGTTGTAGCGGGTCAATCCTCCAACGCCCGTAATGCTGCTTTGCAACGATTGTCGACGGAAATACCAGATGGCAGGCACTGAAACAAGCAATGACACTACCATAACGATTGACATGAAAAGCCACGTCTCGCGATAGATATATCCAATGTCAGTGGGCAGTTCGGCCATGGTACGAAACCACTCCAAAGAACTCTCCAACGTGAGGCGACCAAAGTACATGGCAATCAGCAACAACATGCCGTACTCGACAAGGAATTGAACCATCAAATTACCACCTGTGGCTCCAAATACAGTGCGCAAAGCCATCTCGCGCTGACGGATAAAAAGACGGTTGATGAACATCGTCAAGTAGTTCAGTAATCCGCACGCAATCAACAACAAACCAGCACAAGCAAACAGATAAATATGCTCAATCTTGAGTTTAGCGGATGATTCGTATTGATCTGTAGAATGACGCAACTTGGTGATAGGGACGACCTTAGCACTTGTTTTCACTTCATAGGGATATAGTTCTCCATTTTTACGGATAAAGGCTCCCGTTGGTTTTCTATAATCAGCCAAACGTGCATTCAGAGTATCCACATTCACATTCGGATGCAAGCGCATCACACAAGACTGGGTGAAGTAATGGTTGGAAGGGATTACAGAAGGGTATTTGCTCATCAATTCAAACGGACTGTTTGTATGCTCGCCCCAACTTTTGAATACCCCCGTCACTATACGTCGTTGTTGTGATTGAATGGAGGTATCGAGGGTCAATTCCTTCCCAATGGGTGATTCGTCACCATAGAGTTTTTTCGCCAATTGGTCGCTAATGGCCACTTGTCCTTCATCGTGCAAGAAATCAGCACCTCCCTCCAAGAAATTAAGGTGAAAAATGGACAAGAAACAACTATCGAACACCAAGCGTTCATACACTTCCACTTTCTGTCCATTAACCTCTTCGCAATACGAACCAGTATAGAGGGCAAATTCTGCCACCTCAGGCCATTGTTCTATATCCGCCTTGCCAAGATATGATAGCATCTCTTGTTTATATTCCAACAATTCATAGATGCCGTCCGCATCCTTGTGAAACGCATCATACGTTGTTTCATACTTTATCCACATCGCCGCCATGGTGAAGCAGGCGAAGCCGATGGCCAGACTGACGATGCTGACCACTGATTGCAGGCGGTACTTTACCAATTGCCGCCACGCGAGTTTGAAATAATGTTCTATCATATTGTTTTTTTATTTTTGTTCTTTTATCTTAGAATCACCCTTTGCAAATCTCATCCGCAGGACGGGCGGTGGCTGTCTTCCATACGCGCCAACCGATGCAGAGGGCTACGAGAAGAGCTACGGCAAGGAAGATTCCGACGTAAATCCACCAAGAAATCTCTGTCTGCACCACGTATTGCTCCAACCATGGTTTCATGCAGACATAGCCCAGAGGAAAGGCTACCAAAGCCGCCACTCCTTGCAGGGTCATGTATTCAAGAAAGAACATATCAAGAATGTCCTTTACCGTAGCACCAAACACCTTGCGGATAGCGATTTCCTTACGGCGCTGCTCGCAGGTGAGCATTATCATCGACCACACACCGAAGAGGGCGATGAGGATGCAGACTCCTGTGGTGATGTTGAGGAGGGTTTGCAATTTGTCTTCTCTGGCAAGGTCTGCATTAAAGCGATTGGCAACTGGGTCATATATAACCTTTAGATGGCTACTTGTTCTCTTCAAATATTCATCATATTTCTTTTGATGCTCTTCCCAATCTCCGACCGAATATCTCAGCATGTGAGTGTAGTGATTCTCATAGCGCTTTTGCATCAACATAGAAGGCTGTGCTGGCAATGTGGGACCGTTGTTCTGGAAATCCTTCACGACTCCTATTATTCTGAATCCATTCATAAAGACTTTATCAATAGGGGTATCCCAATCAAATAATTTGGCTGTGGATTCATTGATTACCACATCGGTGGGTGAATCACCCGGTTGTAACAAACGCCCTTGCAATAAGCGCAAGTTATGAAAACGACTTACTTCTCCTTCCCAATCAAAGTATCCTACCACTGAAGCCATCTGTGTGTTCATGTCAGGTTCATCCTTTTTGTTGATAACATAGGTCGTGAATGGTCCACGCGGATAAAGTGGTTCGCCATTGAAAACAGTTTCAATCTCGGGTTGCTGACGAAGATAATGAAGAAAAGCCTCCTTTTCATCCTCATTACCGTTTTCCACTAAAATGCCAAAACGAATGGTACGTTCATGGTCAAATCCTATATCACCGTGGCGTAATTCATTCAGTTGTTTTTGGAGCACTACGGTACAAAAAATGCAGAAGATGGCAATGCAGAGTTGCAGACAGGTGCTGAATTTGCGAAAATTGCTATAGGTGAAAAATCCATTGCTCCATTCAAAAGTCTGTTGCAACGATTGGCGACGGAAGTACCAGATAGGCGGACAGGAGATGAGCAACGAAGTCATTACTACTAACACCAGATAGAGCAGGCTTTCGCGATGGAAATAATTCCAATCCGCAGGTAAACCTGACAACTCCAAGAACCAATTGAGCGACACCTTTGTAGCGTAATTCCCAAAAAATAGGGCAATAGCCAACAGCAAACCGTATTCAACGACAAACTGCATCATCAGTTGCTTTCCCGTTGCGCCAAACACATTGCGCAACACCATTTCGCGTTGACGGATAAAGAGACGGTTCAAGAACATGGTCAGGTAGTTTAGCAATCCACAAAGGATCAACAACCCTCCTGCAATGGAGAAGAGATAGATATGGTTCAAACTGAAACTTTGCCCATACGAAGTCATCAAATTACGCCACTTAATCAATGGAACGACCGACCATGAACAATCCATCTCCATAGGATTGTGCTCGGGTAAATCAAACCTCGGCATCTGTGCCAACTTATCGTTCAATTTATCTACATCCACATGGGGATGCAAGCGGAATGCATATTGACGGTAACTGTATTTACCAGATTGATACAAATCACTCTTATTCCGTATAAAGGCAAAAGGAATGCTGGTATGCTCTCCCCATCCCTTGACAACGGCCGCTATGGTGAACACGTTCTTATTTGCATTGAATTTCACCTGTTTGCCTATCGGGTTTTCGTCTCCCCACAACTGCTTAGCCATTTCTTGGGTAACAGCCACCTTTCGGTCATCATCAATAAAATCGGAATTTCCTAAGATGAATTTTATCGAAAAAAAGTCAAAGAAACTTTTGTCACACTCTAAAATCTCAATATACTCAATCGCAAGCGAATCCGAATTACCCTTAATCAACCTAACTTCAGACTCCCTCGTTATATTGAAGGCTTCATAAGTATCAATCTCTGGACAACGGGCAATGATAGAGTCGGTTAAAGGGATGGTTGATACCCATGCTGGACGTCCTGCAGTAATAGCTTTATCTTTGCGTATCAAGCAATAGATATTTTCCGCATCCTTGTGAAACGCATCATACGTCGTCTCATACTTTATCCACATCGCCGCTAAGGCAAAGCAGGCGAAGCCGATGGCCAGACTCACGATGCTGACCAATGATTGCAGGCGGTACTTTACCAATTGCCGCCAAGCGAGTTTGAAATAATGTTCTATCATATAGCTTTTAGTTCATAAGTTTCTTAGTTAGCGAGTTGACTATCCTTAATTTTAACTTTAAATTTTTAATTCCAAAGGCTTTCACCCTTTGGCTATCTCCTCCGCAGGACGGATATGAGCTACTTGCAGGATGCGCCACAGGATGGTGAGCAACACCAAAAGGGATACAGCCAAGAAGATGCCGAGCCAGAAGAACGGACCTATGTAAATGAACTCCACGTAATTCATACTCAACGAATACAACACCAAGTAGTCAATGGGGAACGCGAGCAAAGCAGGGATGACGAGCAACCAGAAATAACGGCGGCCGAACATCCACAGAATGTTACCGAAACGGGCACCGAAGACCTTGCGGACGGCCACCTCCTTGCGTCGGCGCTCTGTATCAAGCGTAATGGCAGAATAAACACCCAACAAGGCAATGGTCAAGCAGACGATGGAGAGAAAGTTAACGGAAGGCTGCAATGACCTCGTTCCACCATGACTATCTTCGATATCTTCCATGAGTGTAGTGATTTCTGGCTCTACATTTTCGGGAAAGACCTTGCGTAACTCCTGACGGACGTGTTCACGCACCGCTTCCACCTGTCCAGGATAACACTTCAGATAGACCAGACTGATCATTGGCTGATGAATATCCACACTATAAAGCGTTTCGGGATTAGTTCCTCTACCTGTGTTATGCGAAATGAAATTGTTTACAATGCCTGTCACTTTGTAAGCCAAGGAGACATCGCGACGATAGAAGGTCTTTCCGATGACATCCTCGGCAAAATTGTCGGCAAAATGCTTGTTGACAACCACTTCACCCTCCTTTTCTGGAAGATTTCCACGTATCAGTTCTATGTTCATGAACTCAAAGAAGTTCTTAGGCACAGCATCTATGCTGGGATAGCTGCACGCATTTTCATTTTCAAGGTTATCATACAGGAAAAAATGGTTGCTACCACTTCCACCAAACAGATGAAAACTGTGAGGCATCATCTCCTTTACGCCTGAATGGGCAGCCAATCGTTGACACACAAAAGGTTTCTCCTGGAAGGAAATTGACACCAATCCTGGATTGAGTGATACGGAGAGAATCTGCTCTTTCTCATCGTTCGTCAGGGTATCAAACACCTTGTTCCTATTCAAATCAGAGATCATATAGGAAGCGACGGCAAAACAGATGAAAAGCCAGCTGGCAAAGAATTGGAATCCAAGGAGCAAATTGCGGCTTACCCGTCTTTGGTGGCGAGGTGCTGCCGTATTGCCAAGGATACCACGTTGGATAGTGATGCGATGTATGCGCCAGCTTATTACCAAGCAGATGAGTGTACAAAGGAGGAAAATCCAACCGGTGTATTCAGCCGCCTCCAACATGAGTTTGCCTCTATCGATGTCGGGAGTAAACATACTTTGTGGAACAATGGCCCGTACATCCAACCACCTCAGCACATAGTTGCACAGCCACCCAACGGCTATCACCATGATGCTCATCTGTGTCATTAGCATCAAGAATAGGTCGCGCCAACGACATCCCATCAGACGGCGGAGGCTGTATTCGTGCGTACGGTTCAAGAAGGTTCCTATCAAGAAATGCAGGAAGTTGAACAAACCTACGGAAAGCACCAATAGAGACAAGCCTATAAACATAAACCACGGCCATATAATTTCATTCTCCGTCCTTTCCCCCATGAGGTATCCCTTCAACACGTGGTCGCCACGCTCCATGTCCCAAATGAAGGGGAAGTGCGTCACTACGGTAAGCAATTCCCGATTGACATCCTCAACACTGCA
Source organism: Bacteroidaceae bacterium (assembly GCA_017517605.1). Taxonomy (GTDB): domain Bacteria; phylum Bacteroidota; class Bacteroidia; order Bacteroidales; family Bacteroidaceae; genus Phocaeicola_A. The sequence continues at coordinate 3,010 of JAFWYQ010000085.1, read as the reverse complement.
TCCATCGGCCATCATGCCATATACATTGATAAAAGGACCTCTATTTTCCCGACGTTCTATCGCACCGGCCAAATCATTCACTCGAAGCAGGTCAAAACCCTGATCAGCAGAACAAACGGCATCGGATTTTTGCGAGTCCCAATCCTCCATCACGGCACGCACCGTATAGGTCTGGTTGGCATAAACCGCTTCGTTCCGATTCAACGTCTGGCCTATAGCTTCGTCTTCAGAACCAAAGATTCGACGGGCGGCTGAAGCTGTCAACACGATGGAATTAGGATGATGGGCCACTTGCTCCCAACTGCCTGCCACGATGTTCAAGTTGAAAAATGACGCAAAAAGGGAATCAGTCTCTATTGCAGTCAATTTATAAGGAAGATTCTTGCCGGTGCGCCCTTCCAGATAACCTGTCGTTTCGCGATACTTGACGATACACAAGCCAGACAGGGTGTTCAGTTGGAGCGATTTCAATTTGGCAGCATCCGCACATCCCAATCTCGATACGAATGACGTCTTGTCACTCGGAGCATAGATTTCCACGATGCGGTCGCGCTTCTCCACCGTATCATACTGTTCGAGTTCGAAACGGATAAAGTGCATACAGATACTGAAACAAATCAAACTGGCCGTAAGGCCGATGACACTGATGATGTTTTGCATCAAGTACTTGCGGATGTTCCGCCAGGCGATGGTGATGTTGTGTGTAAACATAATTATTTAAGTTTGGACCCTCCCCCTTGCCCCTCCACAAGGGAGGGGAGTGGATAGTCATGTGTTATAATTCCGTTAACTTTTCTCTTTTTTATTCTATTTATTAAATCCTTTATTTTCAAATCATTGCAGTCTCCTTGAAATCTCTGCCTTGGAAACTTCAGTTTCTCTTCAGGGGAACGACAGTTCCTGTAAAAGGAAACGCGAGTTCCTCTATTGGGAAACTGGAGTTTCTGACGTAGGAAACGTGAGTTTCTCAAGAGGAGAAACGGAGTAGCCACTATGGAGGAAGAAAATCCCCTTATAGGGTACTGTTGTTTCCTGTATGAGGAGGCGAAGAACAACTTACGTTCGCCGGGTGATTCTTCATTCTTCACTCTTCATTCTTCACTCTTCTTTCGCTCACTTAAGGCCTTACAAAGTTATTTAATATTCCAAAATAAATTCCGTTAAAATCTATTAAATCGTATTTTGAAGGGCAAAATTGTATGATTTGTTTACACTCTTTTGGGCAAAAAAGTCAATTTTACCCAAAATGTGCCATTTTCGTTGTATCTTTGCAAATGGAATATATATAATAAGGTATAATGAAACTGACTACATATTGCTTTTCGCCTACGGGCACTTCGCGACAGAACATGATGGCTGTGGTGAAGGGATTAGGTATTGAGGATGTTGCACACCGTGACTTGACTTTGTGCGATAGTGATTCTTTCTCTTTCACTCTCCACTCTTCGCTTGATGTAGTCATCTTCTCTGCACCCGTATATGGTGGTAAAGTAGCACCTACGGCTCTTGCACGGATGGAGCAGGTGAGGGGAGAGGACACTCCGGCCATTCTATTAGTGACATACGGTAACCGCAATTTCGAGCAGGCACTCTCACAATTGGCCGATTTTGTCTGTGAACGTGGCTTCCGTCCCATTGCCTCAGCGGCTCTTGTGGGCGAACATTCGTACAGCAATGCAACATATCCCATTGCCGTTGGAAGACCCGATGCCACCGATTTGGCCTCAGCAGAGGAATTCGGCAAGCGGATTGCCACTAAATTGAATACCCAAGAAGGTGTAAGGCAAATCAATGTGGCTGAAGAAATGCCTCGCTTGGAGACTCCCGAGTCCTCCCTTCTGGCTTTCCGAGCCTTTGTGCAGGAATATACCCGCCAACAACAGGAGAATCCCGTAAAGGTTTATCCTTCAGCTTCCAAAGAGGCCTGCACTCATTGTGGCAAATGCGTCACGTTATGTCCTACACAAGCCATCACGCTTGGAAAAGAAGAGGTGAGCGACCCGATGCGTTGCATCCGTTGTTGCGCTTGTGTGAAAGGGTGTCCGTCAGGAGCACGAACCTTCCTTTCGCCCTTTGCCAAACCCCTGTCGGAAAACTTTCAAATCCGCCGCGAACCACTTTATCTGCTATAAGATTGCTAAATGATGCTTAATTCATTGGAAATTTGAGGATATTTGTGTATCTTCGCAGCGCAAAAGATGAAAAACAATTTTATTTTATAAACACTTAAAAATTAAATTATCTATGTTTGAAGGACAACCTAAAGGGCTTTGGGCCTTGGCGCTTGCAAACACAGGAGAACGATTCGGCTACTACACCATGTTGGCCGTATTCCTTCTTTTTCTGCAAGCCAATTTCGGATTCTCCGTGGGAGTATCAGGTACAATCTATTCCACTTTCTTGGGATTAGTTTATTTTTTCCCTCTTTTTGGAGGTATGTTAGCCGACAAGTTCGGTTTCGGACGTATGGTGACTATTGGTATTGCCATCATGTTCATGGGTTATCTCCTGCTTTCTTTACCCTTAGGTGCTGACTGGGTAGCTGTTGCCGGTATGGGTGCTGCTCTGTTGCTTATCGGTTTTGGTACTGGTTTGTTCAAGGGCAATCTTCAAGTGATGGTTGGAAACTTGTATGATGACCCCAAGTATTCAGCTAAACGCGATTCTGGATTCAGCCTTTTCTACATGGCCATTAATATTGGTGCCATGTTTGCTCCATCTGCAGCTATTGGTATCATGAATTGGGCACAGACCTCATTGGGTATCAGCGAAGCTGACTCATATCATTTTGCATTTGCTGTAGCATGTGCTTCGTTGATAGTGTCCATTGCCATATACTACACTTTCCGTTACACATTCAAGGATGCTGATCGTGCCAAGACAGCCGTAGCCAACAGTAACGAATCTGCAGTTGAAGAGCTGACTCCTGCACAAACAAAAGAACGTATCATTTGCCTCTGTTTGGTATACGCAGTTGTTATCTTCTTCTGGATGGCTTTCCATCAGAATG